>JAZQTZ010000017.1:0-8133 GCA_045631105.1 Acutalibacteraceae bacterium | reverse complement strand
ATTTCAGCCTTTGCACGAAGAGTTATTTTGCCTCTGCCTGTGCCGTAAGCGGCTCTGATGCCCGCTCTGCCCATGATAACGCCCTTTGTGGGGAAGTCGGGTCCCTGGATATGCTCCATAAGACCTTCAAGGCTGATGTCGGGGTCGTCAATCATGGCGCACATTCCGTCAACAACCTCGCCGAGATTATGGGGAGGAATGTTTGTTGCCATACCGACAGCGATACCTACCGAGCCGTTAACAAGCAGGTTGGGGAATCTTGAGGGAAGAACAACGGGTTCTTTAAGACGGTCGTCGTAGTTTGTTGTGAAATCAACGGTATCCTTATCGATATCGGTGAGCATACGAAGAGCCATTTTGCTCATTCTTGACTCTGTATAACGGTAAGCAGCAGGGGGGTCGCCGTCAACCGAACCGAAGTTACCGTGACCGTCAACGAGAATATATCTCATTGAGAATGTCTGTGCAAGACGGACCATTGCATCGTAAACCGATGCGTCGCCGTGGGGATGATATCTACCGAGAACGGAACCGACGGTATCGGCGCACTTTCTGTATGCCTTATCGGGGGTAAGACCGTTTTCGTGCATTGTGTAAAGAATTCTTCTGTGAACGGGTTTAAGACCGTCTCTTACATCGGGGAGTGCACGGGAAGTTATAACCGACATAGAATAGTCAAGAAAAGCCTGACGTACTTCTTTGTTGAGGTCAACATTAATAATTTTTTGGGTGTCTCTTGCGTCACCGAAATTACTCATATTCAATCAGTCCTTTCTTAAGATTATATGTCGAGATTTGAAACGAACTTTGCGTTCTGTTCAATGAATTCACGTCTGGGTTCAACCTTGTCACCCATAAGGATTGAGAAGGTTTCGTCTGCCTTTTCGGCGTCTTCAACAGTTACGCGGAGCATAACTCTTGTTGCGGGGTCCATGGTGGTTTCCCAGAGCTGTTCGGGGTCCATTTCACCGAGACCTTTGTATCGCTGAATGTCACAGCTTCCGCCGAATTCCTCGATTTTTTGGTCTCTTTCTTCATCGGAGAATGCATAGGCGAATTTCTTGCCCTTGCTGATTTTGAAGAGAGGAGGCTGTGCAAGGAAAACGTGACCCTCTTCGATAAGAGGACGCATATAGCGGAAGAAGAATGTGAGAAGAAGAGTTCTGATGTGAGCACCGTCGACGTCAGCATCGGCCATGATAACAACTTTTTCATAGCGGATTTTACTGATATCGAAATCGTCGCCGATACCTGTTCCGAGAGCCATAACAACGGGCTGGAGCTTTTCGTTGCCGATAACTCTGTCAAGACGTGCCTTTTCAACGTTGAGCATCTTACCCCAGAGAGGAAGAATTGCCTGATAAGTTCTGTCACGTCCTTCTTTTGCGGAGCCGCCTGCCGAGTCACCCTCTACGATGTAAATCTCGGTGCCTTCCGCCTGCTTTTCTGTGCAGTCGGCGAGCTTACCGGGGAGAGAGTTACCTTCGAGAACGGATTTTCTTCTTGCAAGTTCACGGGCTTTTCTTGCGGCTTCTCTTGCTCTTGCGGCGTCGAGTGCCTTTGAGAAAATAGCCTTTGCAACTGAGGGGTTTTCCTCAAAATATGTCATCAACTTGTCATAAACAAGTGCGTTTACGAGAGTCTGGATGTCGGTGTTACCGAGCTTACCCTTTGTCTGACCCTCAAACTGCGCTTCGGTGAGCTTAACGGAGATGATTGCGGTAAGACCTTCTCTTACGTCATCGCCCGAAAGCTTCTTATCGCCGTCTTTGAGGATGTTATATTTCTTGCCGTAGTCGTTGAAAACACGGGTGAGGGCATTCTTGAAACCTGTTTCATGAGTACCGCCGTCAACCGTACGGACATTGTTGGCAAATGAAAGAATTGTTTCGTTATAGCTGTCGTTATAAAGAAGAGCGATTTCAGCGTATCTGTCACCCTTTGCGCCCGAGAAATGAACGGGTTCTTCGTGAAGAGGGGTGAGACCTTTGATAGACGTCATATGAGCCGCAAAGGAGGAAAGACCGCCTTCGAAGCAGTATTCACGCTCAATGATGTTTTCGGGGTCACGGCTGTCTGTCAGTTTGATTGAAAGACCTGCGTTGAGAAATGCGGATTCACGGAGTCTTCTTTCGAGAGTTTCGAAATCATAGACGGTTGTTTCCTGGAAAATCAGCGGGTCAGCCTTGAAACGGATGAATGTACCCGTTTCGGTTGTGGTGCCGACAACCTCAAGGTCGGTTTCGATGTTACCGCCCTTTACGAAACGCTGGCGGTGAACTTTGCCGTCCTGAGAAACCTCAACCTCAAACCATTCGGAGAGAGCATTAACAACGGATGAACCAACGCCGTGAAGACCGCCGGAAACTTTATATCCGCCGCCGCCGAATTTACCGCCTGCATGGAGAACGGTGAGAACAACGGTAACAGAGGGCATACCCATTTTTTCGTTCATGCCGACGGGGATTCCTCGTCCGTTGTCACGAACGGAGATTATATCACCTTTTTCGATTTCAACTTCGATGTGTGTGCAGTAGCCTGCGAGAGCTTCGTCGATGGAGTTGTCCACGATTTCGTAAACAAGGTGATGAAGTCCTCTGGGGCCTGTTGAACCGATATACATACCGGGTCTTTTACGAACAGCTTCAAGTCCTTCAAGAACCTGAATCTGACCCGCGCCGTATTCTTCGGTAACGGCGGTATCCATTTCTTCGGCGTCGCCTTCGAATACGGGAACTTCCTCCTCGATTTCAGGCTGATTTTCGAGTATTTCGTTATTATTCTGAATATCCAAATCTATCACCTTAATTTCCAAGCATGGACATCATGCCTTTTTTCTTTGCTTTTTCGGGTTTATACTTGGGAGGATTTTCAAGACGCATCTTTGCGCTCTTTCCGCCCTTTGAAGCGAGGAATTTATTGACGTTGATAACGGGACCCATCATATCTTCGCTCATGTGGTCAACGCAAGCAGCGAGCATTTCCTGGTCGTTGTTCATAGCGCCGAGGATTGTTACTGCGATGAGACTCTGAACCTCGTTTGTTCCGTCTTCATAGATATCGTTGAGAAGATTGAAGAGCTTTCTCATCTTGACGGGGTCATTTTCTTTGATTGTTGCAAGAACAACGGGTGTTCCGTGGTTCATGAAGAAATCTTCGGGGAGGAACTGACCGTATTTATCGCAGTTTGCTTTGTATTCTTCACGGAGTTCGGGATAGATAGCCGTGAAGCGGTTTGCAAGGGTGTTGGGGTCATATGAAACCGCACCGCTCTTTGCTGCAGCCTTTGAAACGGGCGGGGGAAGCTTCTGCTTTGTGGGTTTCTGTGTTTTTGTTCCGAAATGCTCAACGAGGGTTTCGCTGAATTCGTTAACAATATACTTAACGTCCTTGTTATCTGCGGTTTCGGGATCAAGAAGCGAAAGCGAAATCTGCGAAAAATCGCTGCTGAGAATTTCGCCCTCTTTTGATGCGCCGAGGAGAGAGATTTTGCTGTTGAAATGTTCGAGCTTGAGAGCTTTGTTTTCGCCCTTGTATTCAATGATGATTCTGCCTGAATCGGTAACGGCGGGAAGCTCTCCTTTTTCAACTCCGTCGGGGATAACGGGGGTGAAACCGCATTCGGTGAGTGTTGCGCTCAGACCGTTTGTGATGTCGGTCAGAACGGAATAAATATCAGCCATAATAAAACTCCTTTGCCGATGAAAAATTTTAGCTATTATACATCACAAATTATAGCACAATAGCAACGGTTTATTATTCCGAAAAAGAATTATTCTTATAATATTATAAATAAATTTAATATTTCTATAAAGATAGATATATATAAGAGCGCAAACATGAATATATTACGGCGAAAAACCGTAATATTATTGTGAAAAATGCCGTGACTGATTTGGTTGACTAATTCAATATGTTATGTTATTATTAAAAAGTTAAAATGGGATTTTATGCGTTAGGAGATGCAAGTATGAAAAAAGTTCTTGTTCTTTTCGGCGGCGTGTCAAGTGAACATGATGTTTCGCTTCAGTCCGCATCGTCGGTTATCAAAAATATTCCTGCCGATAAATATGAGGTTATTCCTATGGGAATCACCAAAGACGGCGAATTCTATATCTATAACGGCTCTGCCGATATGCTCCCCGACGGAAAGTGGCTCGAGGATAAGGAAAACCTCGAAAAAGCCGTTATTTCCTGTGACAGAGCGCATCACGGCATTATCAGATATAATGACGGCAAGGTTGTAATCGAAAGAGTTGACGTTGTTTTCCCCGTGCTTCACGGCAAAAACGGCGAGGACGGCACAATGCAGGGTCTTCTTGAAATTGCAGGCATTCCCTATGTAGGCTGCGGCACGGCAGCAAGCTCCGCATGCATGGATAAGGCTGTTACAAACGCTATGGCGGACTTTTACGGCATACCCCAGGCTAAGTGGGTTGCTTTTGATAAGCACGCTTATTCGGCGGATAAAGCCGCTTTATTGAAGAATGCGGGCGAAAAGCTCGGCTATCCCATTTTTGTTAAACCCGCAAACGCAGGCTCATCTGTCGGCATCAGCAAGGCAAAGAATGTTGAAGAGCTTGAAAAAGCTTGCGAAAAGGCGTTTGAACACGATAAGAAGCTTGTTCTTGAAGAAGGAATCATCGGCAAGGAAGTTGAGGTTGCCGTTATGGGCAACGAAAACCCCGTTGCATCGGTTGTCGGCGAGGTTGTGCCTTGCAACGAATTCTATGATTACGATGCGAAATATCTTGCAAACGAAAGCGAGCTTCACATTCCTGCAAGACTCTCCGAAGATATGCTCAAGGCTGTTCAGGCTCAGGCAATCAAGTCTTACAGAGCGCTCGGTTGCGAAGGTTTCACAAGAGTTGATTTCTTTGTTAAGGATAACGGTGAGATTTTCCTCAACGAACCCAACACAATCCCCGGATTCACATCAATCAGTATGTATCCCAAGCTTTTTGCGGCATCGGGCGTACCCTATGCGGAACTGCTTGACAGACTCATCAATTTGGCATTGGAAAGATAAATTATGAAAAAAGCAATTATAAAAATAACAGACCGCCATGTTCAGGACGGTGAAGAATACGAAGCAGAGCTTACCACCTCGGGAGAATTTGAAATAACGGAAAACGGCTGCAAGGTTGTTTATTCCGAAACCGATGAGGAGCTTGACAATTGCGTCACAACCCTTGATGTTGAAGGCTCACAGAAGATTTCAATGACCCGGGCAGGTAAGTATAATACCGAGATGGTAATCGAAAAAGACCGCCGCCACACATGTTTTTACAGAACACCCTACGGTGAGTTAATCATGGGTATTTTCGCAAAGAAAATTTCAAATGATATGACCGAAAACGGCGGTGTCCTCAATTTTTCTTACACAATTGATTTCAACAACACTCCGGCATCGGAAAATGAATTGACCGTTGCCGTAACACCCAAGGAGGAAGTATAAATGTCAGTTCTCGTTAAACAGGCAATCAATGAAATCCGCAATGCAATCATCGAAGCCGCAGGCAGAGCTGTTGCAGACGGCGAATTCCCCGAAGCACCCTTAAGCGATTTCATCATCGAAGTTCCCGCCAACAAAGAAAACGGCGATTATTCGTCAAATGCCGCTATGGCATGGGCAAGGGATTTGAAGAGTGCGCCCCGTAAAATCGCACAGACAATCGTTGACAGACTTGAGCTTTGCGACACATTTGTTGACAGATGCGAAATCGCAGGCCCCGGCTTCATGAATTTCTATCTCAAAGAAAGCTTCAACGCTTGCATCATTCAGGATATTCTCGAAAAGGGCGATGCATATGGCCGCTCAACCTACGGTGCAGGCAAGAAAATCAATATCGAATTTGTTTCCGCAAACCCCACAGGCCCCATGCATATGGGTAACGCAAGAGGCGGCGCTCTCGGTGACTGCCTTGCCGCTGTTATGGATTTTGCAGGCTACAGCGTAAGCCGTGAATTCTATGTTAACGATGCGGGTAATCAGATTGATAAATTCGGTCTTTCACTCGATATCAGATATCAGCAGCTCTATAAGGGCGAAGATGCAGTTGAACTTCCTGAGGACAGCTACCACGGTGAAGATATCATTCAGCGTGCAAAGGAATTTGCTGAAATCAACGGCGATAAGTATCTTGATGCTCCCGAAGCAGAGCGCAGAAAGGCTCTTGTTGCTTATGCGCTTCCCAAGAATATTGCCGCAATGAAAGAAAATCTCGGCAAGTACCGTATCGAATATGATACATGGTTCCTTGAAAGCACACTCCATAACAACGGTGAGCTTGAAGAAACCCTCAACATAATGAAGAACAAGGGTCTTACATACGAAAAAGACGGCGCTCTCTGGTATAAGAACAAGGAAGTTCTCGGCGCAAGACTTGCAAAGGAAGGCAAAACTCCCGAAGAAATCGAACGCCTTGAACTCAAGGACGAGGTTCTTATCAGAACAAACGGCAATCCCACCTATTTTGCCGCAGATATCGCTTACCATCGCAACAAGCTTGCAATCAGAGGCTTTGACAGAGCGATTGACGTATGGGGCGCAGACCACCACGGCCACGTTGCAAGAATGAAGGGCGCACTTGATGCCATCGGTTGCAACGGCGATAACCTTGATATCGTTCTCATGCAGCTCGTAAATCTCACCCGTGACGGCGAGGTTGTCCGTATGAGCAAGCGTTCGGGCAAGGCAATTACTCTTGTTGATCTTCTTGAAGAAATTCCCATCGATGCAGTCCGTTTCCTCTTCAACATGAGAGATCCCGGTTCAAAGATGGACTTCGACCTCGACCTTGCTGTTGAACAGAGCTCACAGAACCCCGTTTATTATTGCCAGTATGCTCATGCAAGAATCTGCAGCATCCTCAAGAAGCTTGAGGGCGAAGGCAAGATTCAGAGAGAATGCACAATTCCCGAGCTTGCACTTCTCAATGCACCCGAAGAAAAAGAGCTTATCAGACATCTTGCATCGCTTACCGATGAAATCATCAATTCCGCAAAGAATTATGACCCCGCAAAGATAACACGCTATGCCGTTGACCTTGCAACTCTTTTCCATAAGTTCTATAATGCATGCCGTGTTAACTGCGAGGATGAAGCTCTCATGCAGGCAAGACTCAGCCTTTGCCTCTGCGTAAAGAACGTTCTTGCAAATATCCTCACAATGTTCAGAATCAACGTTCCCGAAAGCATGTAATATAAAAATAAAAACCGCCGCAACCAATCGGTTACGGCGGTAATTTTATATCTTATTTGCCTGCTTTGACTGCTTCGAAGTCCTCTTCGATTTCCTTGGAGGGAGCCTTTGTGAGGAGTGAAACAACAACGATTACGATGCAGGAGATGATGAATGCAGGGAGAAGTTCGTAGATGCCGAATGCACCGCCGAGAGGCTTGATTGCGAGCTTCCAGATGAATACCATAGCTGCGCCCGAAACCATACCTGCGATTGCGCCGGGTCTGTTGATTCTCTTCCAGAAGAGTGAGAGAACCATGAGAGGTCCGAATGTTGCGCCGAAGCCTGCCCATGCGAATGAAACAACGTTGAAAATAGTGCTGTTCTGGTCAAATGCAATAACTGTTGCGATAACTGTGATTGCAAGAAGGGTAAGTCTGGAAACGCTCATAACCTGCTTGTCTGTTGCGTTCTTCTTGAAGATACCCTGGAAAATGTTCTTTGAAACTGCGGATGCAGCGATGAGGAGGTATGAGTCCGAGGAGCTGATTGTTGCTGCAAGGATACCTGCCATAACAAAACCTGCAATGATGGGGGGAAGGAAGCTTGTTGAAAGAGTGATGAAAATGCTTTCTGCATCAACTGCTGTGAGATGGTTAACGGGGAACAACATTCTGCCTGAGATACCGATGAATACTGCAACTGCAAGGGAGATAACAACCCAGATCATAGCGATTCTTCTTGAGCTCTTGAGTTCTTTTTCTTCACGGATAGCCATGAAGCGGAGAAGAACCTGAGGCATACCGAAGTAGCCGAGACCCCATGCCATGCATGAGCATACGGAAAGGATGCTGTATTTACCTGCTTCGCCGAATACGGGCTTGCCTGCTTCAACAAGCTGTGTGCCGTCTGCGCCGAGAGCGGGAGATGCAATGCCGAAGAATTCAAGG
>JAZQTZ010000016.1:0-9941 GCA_045631105.1 Acutalibacteraceae bacterium | reverse complement strand
CGCCCTTTTCTTCTGCCTTTGCAAGCATGTTCTTGCAGTAGTCAATCTTGGTTTCGTCAAGAAGTGAGTTACCAACGCTGTAGCCCTGTGCAGCAAGGAATGTGTAAGCCATACCGCCGCCGATGATGAGTGTGTCAGCCTTGTTGAGAAGGTTTTCGATAACATTGAGCTTATCTGCAACCTTAGCACCGCCGAGGATTGTAACGAAGGGTCTTTCGGGATCTTCAACTGCATTGCCGAGGTACTTGAGTTCTTTACCCATAAGGTAACCTACAGCTGCTTCTTCAACGAATGCTGTTACGCCTACTGTTGAGCAGTGTGCTCTGTGAGCAGCACCGAAAGCATCGTTTACATACATTTCGCAGATGCTTGCAAGGTCTTTTGAGAAAGCTTCGCCGTTCTTTGTTTCTTCTGCACGGAAACGTGTGTTTTCAAGAAGAACAACATCGCTGTCGTTCATAGCTGCAACTGCTGCCTTTGCATTTTCGCCAACAACTGTATCGTCAGCTGCAAAAACAACTTCCTTGCCGAGCTTTTCGCTGAGTCTCTTTGCTACGGGAGCAAGTGAGAACTTTGCTTCGGGGCCGTTCTTGGGTTTGCCGAGGTGGGAGCAGAGGATAACCTTTGCGCCGTCATTTATAAGTTTCTGAATTGTGGGAAGAGCTGCATTGATTCTGTTTTCGTCTGTGATAACGCCTTCCTTGAGGGGTACGTTAAAGTCGCAACGAACAAGCACTTTCTTGCCCTTTGCATTGATGTCGTCAACTGTCTTTTTGTTAAGTAAGCTCATTTTCTTCAATCCTTTCAGAATTTTTAATATTGAGTAGTCGCATACTTTACCAATTATATATTTTATCTTATTATGTCAATTTTTTCAAGTATTATTTATCGGCAAAATGCCGAATATACAAGCCTGCACGGCGTTTTTTTCGGCTTGACTTTACAATATGTTTTTGTTAGAATGATTAGGCTGAATTTTATATCATATTTGCCTCCTTAGTTAAATGGATATAACAGGCCCCTCCTAAGGGTCAGTTGTGGGTTCGATTCCCGCAGGGGGTGCCAGAAGCTTCGGTTTTTATCGAAGCTTTTTTTATTGATTTATCATCATAATTGTTATATAATTTCTTCATACCACCCCGAAAGGATGACAAAAATGAAATTAAGAGCTCCTGCAGTTCCCCTTATAACGGTTGACCCGTTCTTTTCAGTCTGGTCACCCGATACATCTCTTAACCACGCCAAAACCGAGCATTGGTCTGACAAAGGCAACTCCATACTCGGCACGGTCAATATCGACGGTGAAAAACGCCTTTTCCTCGGCTACCACCGAGATATGCACAAAATCACACAAATCTCTCTTGATATTGATGCACTTTCAACCTCAGCGGTTTTTGAAAACGATAAAATCATTCTGAAAATCAAGTTTCTCACTCCGCTTATTCCCGATGATTACAGACTCCTCACCCGTCCCGTTTCATATCTTGAAATTTCTTATGAATCAAAAGACGGCAAGGAGCATGATGTTTCTGTAAACATCGCCGCAAGCGAAGAACTCTGCCTTGATGAGCCAAACAACATTGAGGTTGTTACCGAAGAACTCAAAATCGGAAACCTTACCGCAATGAAAATGGGCAACCCGACCCAGAATCCTCTCAACAAAAGCGGCGACTGCGTTAAAATCGACTGGGGATATTTATATCTTGCCTGCAACTCTACCGAAGCAACCTCTTTTGCAAACGAAATATGGGGCGATGCTCATATCAACATCACCGCACCGCTCAAAGAAAACAACTCTGTCCTTTATTGCTTTGCTTATGATGACATCGAAAGCATTGAATATTTCGGAAAACATCTTCGTTCATACTGGAACAAAGACGGTCAGACAATAACCGAAGCAATCGCCGAAGCCTCAAAAGAATATGATGAACTTAAAATCCGTTGCAAGGATTTTTCGGATAAGCTTTATAATGATGCATTTAAGGCAGGCGGCGAGAAATATGCAGAGCTTCTTTCCCTCGCCTACCGTCAGGTTATTGCCGCACACAAGCTTGTTCTTGACGAAAACGGTGATATTCTTTACATTTCCAAAGAATGCAATTCAAACGGATGCGCCGCAACGGTTGACGTTTCATATCCCTCAATTCCGATGTATCTGATTTATAATCCCGAGCTCGTCAAAGGCATGATGCGTCCTGTTTATAAATTCGCAGAAAGCGACATGTGGAAATTCGACTTTGCACCGCATGATGTCGGTCAGTATCCCCTGCTCAACGGTCAGGTTTACGCAAATAATCAGAAGGACATCGAAAAATGGCAGATGCCCGTTGAAGAATGCGGAAATATGCTGATTATGGAAACAAACGTTGCTCTTGCAACAGGTAACGCCGACTTTGCAAATGAACATCTCGCACTCCTCGAAAAATGGTGCGGATATCTCATAAAACACGGCGCTGACCCCGGACATCAGCTTTGCACCGACGACTTCGCAGGCCACCTTGCCCACAACTGCAACCTTTCCCTCAAGGCAATCATGGGTCTTCAGGGAATGTCGATGCTGATGAAGATGCTCGGCAACGAAGAAAAATCGGCATTTTACCGTGAAGAAGCGGTTAAGATGGCTGAAACCTGGAAGAAAACCGCAGTCAATGATGACGGCACAACAAGGCTTGCCTTTGACAGACCCGACTCATATTCGATGAAATACAACATGGTATGGGATAAGGTATGGAACAGCGGTCTTTTCGGTCAGGAATTCATGGATGCGGAAATTGCCGACAACATGAAGCATTTCAATAAATACGGTATGCCCCTCGACAGCAGAGCGGACTACACAAAATCCGACTGGCTCGTATGGACAGCTTCAATGGCATCCTCAGACAAAGTTTTTGAAGAATTTATCGCTCCCCTCTGGAAAGCTTATAACGACAGCCCCTCAAGAGTACCCATGACAGACTGGTATGACACGGTAACAAGCAAATGGGTTTCGTTCCGTCACAGAACGGTTCAGGGCGGACTGTTTATGAGAGTTTTAATGAATAAATAAGTTAATCCCCTGTGTTTCGGCACAGGGGACTTTTTTGTCAATTATTCTTATTGTTAAGCGGTTTTCTCAGAAGCAGACTTGCAAGCGCAGAGCCTCTGAACGGTATGAGAGGATAAAGATAGCATTGACCCGTAACGGTTCTTGTTGTTGCAAGTTCAACAATAATCAGGATTATTCCCGCAATAAATCCCCAAAGATTGAAAAGGGCGATAAGACCGATGAGGAGCATTCGGAAAAGCTTGAAAGCATAACCGAGTTCATAGCTCGGCTGGGTGAAGTTGGTCAGAGCAACAAACGCCATATAAAGCACAACTTCGGAAACAAACCACCCTGCCGAAACCGCAAATTCACCGAGAACAAGCGCACCGATAACGCCGAACGAACTGCTCAATGACTGCGGAGTGTTGATTGATGCAAGGCGCATGGCATCAATAACAACCTCAACGATAAAAAGCTGGGCAACAATCGGAACTGTATTCGGTTCTTCGATTTTTATGAATTCAAGCCACGGCGGAATGAATTCCGGATTCTGCACCAGAAGAAGCCACACGGGGATGAGAAGCATTGTCATTCCGAAAATCGCCATGCGGATTATTCTCATATATGACCCGATGACGGGCGACATATAATAGTCGTTGGTATCCTGAAGAAAATCAAAAATACCTGTCGGAATAATCATGGCAGCAGGCGAATTGTCAATCATCAGCACCATGCTTCCTTCAAGAATGCTCGCCGCAGCGGCATCGGGTCTTTCGGTATAACGAACTTTCGGGAAAGGATTAAACCATTGTTTCGGAACAAGGCAGTCGATAAGACTCTGCTGACCCATTGTCAGAGAATTTATATTGACGGAATCGAGCTTTTTCCGAAGAACGGCAAGCATTTTATCGTTGACCTTGCCTTTCATATAGCAAATAACAACATCCGTTTGCGAAACCTTGCCGACGGAATGAATCTCCATCGTCAGGGCGGTATCCCTTATTCTTCGGCGAAGAAGCGCCGTGTTGAAAACAAGGGTTTCAACAAAGCCGTCATGAGGTCCCCTAAGAACTTTATCGTTATCGGGTTCGCCGACGGAACGCACGGGATAGGTTCTTGCATCGATGATTATCGCTTCGGAATATCCCTCAACAATCATTCCTATTCCGCCCGAAAGAACGGATTTTATGAAATCGCTGACCTTGGCGGTTACATCCGTTTCAACATAGGGAACATATTTATTCGCAAATTCCCTTGCTGATTTAAGAGTTTTGAAATCTTTTTCTTCTGCTTTGAGGAAATACGACATGATTTTAACCATGATTTCATCCTTGCAGAAGCCGTCAACAAAATAGAGCTTTGCGTTATGCTTATCAATCTTTAAATCTCTGCCCACAAGGTCGAAGCTGTCCTTAAGACGGAGTTCGTTATCGAGCATTGATATATTGGTTATATAATCCTGAGAAAATCTGCTTTCTATTTTAAACCCTCCCGAATTTATTTACGGGATTATTATTCTCGGATTAATTATCTGTATTCATTATAAAGGTTGACTATTGCATTCCATGTCAGAGGGCCGACAACTCCGTTTTGCGGAAGCCCCGCTATTTTCTGAACGGCAATTACGGCTTCCTTTGTTCTGTTGCCGAAAACGCCGTCAGCCGTTATAAGCGGAACATTATTGTTATTCTGCGCTATGACACGCAGAAATGTCTGAACCTGAGTCACAACATTACCGCTTGTTCCCGTTGTGAGAGTATAACCGGGATAGAGCAAAGATGAATATGAACGGTATTCATCGGGCAGGGAATTGAGGGTGCTGTAATATGCATCAAGAATTGCGTTCCACGTTGCTCTGCCGATTATTCCGTCAACCGTCAGACCGTACTGACTCTGAAACTGACGGACAGCATTTTCCGTTGCAGGTCCGAAAATACCGTCAACCTTGATTTGCGGAAGACGGTCGTTGAAAAAGCCGAGGAAATTGAGGAAATACTGTATCGCCCTGACATCTCTGCCCCTGCTTCCTCTTCGAAGAGTTTCGCTGAATATGCGTTCAACATCGCTGATGGTTATGCCCTCGGAATAAAGCTCGGATACCTTTTTGACAGCGTTATAAATCTGCTTGATTTTATACCACGTTGCCTTGCCGACTATTCCGTCGGGAGTGAGGTTGAATATTCTCTGAAACTGAATAACCGCCGCACGGGTTGCCGCATCAAAAAATCCGTTTGCATCGGGAATTGCAGGAATTGAGGGATAATTCCGCCTTATTCTGTTGAGCTGACGCTGAATTGTTCTTATTTCCTCACCACCGTATGACCCGAGTTGAAGAAGTCTGCCCGGATATGATTCGGGGATATTCTTAACGGGCGCATTTCTGACGATGTTGATATCGTTGCCATAGTAATTCTGCAAAATCTGGTAGGGCGTTCTGCCCTGATTTGCAAGAGTTACCGTTCCCCATTGCGAAAGACCCCGACAGGTTACGCTTCTTCCGTCGCAATATTCGGTGAAATACGGCTGAATCTGATTTCCTTTTGTAACATAATCATTGAAAAGTTCATCGACTAATTTTGAAACATTCGAAAAAATATCTCTTCCGTCAACATACGCCTGGTCATATGCGGTTGAATTGGTTATATCAAAATTATATCCTCTGCTCCGATAATATTCGGTGAAAATTCTGTTGAGAGCAAAGGAAACCTGCGCATATATGTTTGCCCTTATCGCATTTTCGGGCCATGAGGGATAGATTTCGCTCGATGCAACATTTTTGATATAGTCGGTAAAGGGCACGGTGACATTTCTTGCATTTGACTGAGGCGTTCCGAGATGAACGGTTATATAATCGGGAATTACGGGTGTTACTGCCATATCATTCACCCGTCCTTTGGAGAGCTGTAAATCCGCTTTCGTCAACCGCTATGGGTGCAGGCTCTTCAAGGCCCTCGGATTTTGCGAGCATTCTGACCGGCTGAATTGATTCAACGCCCGAGAAAACGGGAACGTTTGTGAAAACCTCACGAACAAAATCGGGATGCTCAACATAAATCGAATAAACCGCATAGGGAAGTCTTGCACCGTTTGGCGCAGGCGACTGTGAAAGAGACCTCGGCGGTGCCGGAAGAATAACGGGCTGAGTTATGCCGTCGATATCGGTCAGACCGTCAAAAACTGCAACGTTTCCGCTCGGCAGTTCAATAAAAACCATAACCCTTGCGCTTCCTATTCCGAAGCTCTGGTCGGATGCAAATGCCTGAATTTTCAGAGAACCTCTTTCGCTGTTTTCAAGGAGAAAATCATTGATATCCCTGCATCTCTGCCTTTGTTCGGCGTTTGAATTCTCATTGACCGAAGCGCACGCCCTGCGAAGATTTTCGGCAACATCAACCGCCGTTATATCCGTCTGCCGTTCTTCGGTTGCAGGCTGAGTCTGTGCAGGCAGAATAAGCGGTTCGTTTTCCTGAATTTCGGGTGTCTGAGGGTTATCTTCCATCGGCAACGGATTGCTTCTGTCCCTTTCAAAAGTTCCCGTATCTTCAATTGAATCGTTCATTTCGCGCGTTCTTTCGTCATTTATCGGCGCAGAATTTCTTCTGCTGAATTCTATCATTTCGGCTTTGTATTTATCCATAAGCCTTTCCATTTCTCTTCTGTCCATATCAAAACCTCCATTCAATATTTCAGTATATTGATAATCAAAGTTTTTTGTTACAAAAGAAAAACGGGACTCACCTCAGTGAATCCCGTTTGAAATTAAAATTTCGTTATTGTTCCCGCATCATATTCAAACGGCTCAAACCCGTTTGCGATTGCCATGAAAAACGCAATAATTTTGGTCATGTTTTCTCACTCTGTATTATTTTTCGATTTTGACCTGAACGGGTTTGCGGTCTTTAAAATATGTGACATACTCAAATCCGCAGTTTTCGGCAATTTCATAGCCGTTATCTATGCCTGCGCCGACATGCTCCGTGAAATGAGCATCCGAACCGAGGGTGAGAAATTCACCGCCGAGCTCCTTGAAACGGCGCACATAATTCTCTGTCGGCATGGTTTTTCCGATAGGCTGACGAAGTCCGCTTGTGTTGATTTCAAGAGCTTTTCCGTTAGCAATAAGCACCTTGAAAATCTCATCGGTAATATCGTCATAACGGCTGAGTTCAATCTCTTTTCTGCCCGCCTGAACGATATATCTCATGGGATATGTAAGATGCGCAAAAGTATCAAAACCGTTCCATTTTGCAAGAGCAAGCTCTTCTTCAAAATAATTATCGAGCGCTGAATAGATTTCATTTTCCGTCATGTTTTTATAATCGAAATCTCCGTAGTCGGGCATTCCTCTGGGGTTATGAATCGAACCGATAACAAAATCATATTCATATCTTGCAAGAGATTTTTCGGTAAGAGCGATGTCATAGGTCGGCTGACCCATTTCAATACCTCTGAGGAGAGTTATCTTATCCTTAAACATTTCTCGCGCAGAAACGATACCCTCATAGCTTGTTTTCTGACGGACATCAAGATTATGTCTTTCAAAAAAGTCAACATCAAAATGGTCGGTGATTGCGATAAAAGAAAGACCGTTCGCAACCGCCGAAGCGCACATTTCTTCTGCGGAATAATTTCCGTCAAAAGAGCTGTTTGTGTGCATATGCAAATCAATTTTATTTTTATAAACCGCCATAAAAAACACCTCTTCTTTAAAACTTTTAATAATATATCACAACGAAAAAATAATGTCAAATTAACGGTTTTTTTGAAATATAAACGTTATTGTGTTACATTTGTAACATACATTGGTGTTTTTAACCAAAAATGAACGTTAATCCTTGTATGATAAACTAATTGTAATTAATATAAAAAATATGTTAAAATTCTATAACAGTGAAAATCACTAATATATCCAAGAGGTGCTAAAAATGAAAATGAAAAGAATTATCAGCATGTTGCTTGTTCTTGCCATGATGCTTTCGGTATTCTCCGTTGCTTCATATGCAGACACTCCCGAAGTACCGGAAGTAACAACAGAACATATTGCGGATTTCGATACCGAAACTCCCGTTATTCTCGTTCACGGCATGAGCCAGAATGACACATATATGCTCGACGAAAACGGCAACAGAATTCCTGACGACAACGGTTATGTTACCGGTTGGCCTCTCGAAATCGACGTTATGGCTCTCGTTAAGGAAGCTCTTCCCGAACTTCTTCTTTCAATCATCACAAGAAGAGACTGCGGTCTTTCCGAAGCTATGAGACAGGGCGCTTATAACGCTCTCTATGTTCTTCATAAGGATAATGAAGGCAAATATCTTACAGATGTTGAAGTTCCCTGCTACGAATGCCCCATGAGCGAACTTGACCCTGCAGTCAAGGAAGCATACTACGGTTTCCTTCCCGTTCAGGAACTCGGCGAAATCATCGGCGAAGATAATCTTTATTATTTCGGATATGACTCATTCGGCGATGTTATCGGTGAAACAGATAAACTCCATAACTATATCCATAATGTTGTTCTTCCCCAGACAGGCGCAGAAAAGGTTAAAATCTGCTACATCAGCCTCGGCGGTACAATCGCAGTTAACCATTTCGAAACCTATCCCGAAGACCTCGACATTATCGACAAGGTTGTTTTCATCGCTCCCGCAATCGATGGCTCAAACATCATCGGCGACCTTCTCACAAACAATTTGAGCGTTTTCTATGATGATAACGTTCTCTACGAAGAACTCCTTGTCAGCCTCCTTGGTGACACACCCCTCACCTATTTCCTCAACATGGTTCTCCGCATTCTCCCCGATGACGTTCTCAAATCAGCACTCGGCTCACTCGCAGAAGGCGTTGCAGACGTCGGCGTTCGCAGAACAACAATCCTTTGGGCTCTCTGCCCCACATCATATTATCCCGAAGCTAAAGAAAAATGGCTCACTGACCCCGAATATTCGGTTATCCTTGAAAAAGTTGAGCATTTCATGAAGGCAAGAGCAAACTTTGAAAAGAACCTCAGAACTCTTCAGTCAAAAGGCACTGAGGTTATGAACGTTTGCTGCTATGATTATCCTCTTGTTGCTCTTTGCAAAGATTACAAAACAATCAATGCCGACAAGATAATTCATGCCGCTTCTCCCGCCATGGGCGCAACCTTTGCAAACCTCGGCGAAACTCTCGGTGCAAACTACAAAGCTAAGGGCACATACTGCGATAATCCCGAGCACAACCATCTTTCACCCGACGGCGTTGTTGATGCAACAACAGGTCTTCTCCCCTGCACAACCTGGTATTTCAAGGGTCAGGCACATGAACAGCTCCCCAACAACGACGTTGTTCTCAAGCTTGCCATCCGTGCAATGACCGATAACAATATGCACGATGTTTATTCAAATCCCGTTGAATATCCCCAGTTCAATGAACACAGACTTATCAACACCGCAAAGCTTTATATCAAAACATGGGAAGAAGCTGACAAATCAAAGGTTTCCGCAGAAGAAAAAGCAGCCGTTGAAGCTGCAATCGCAGAAATCAACTCACAGCTTGAAGAAACCATCATCAGCACAGAAAAATGGCTTGCCGCCGAAAACGCACTCAAAGTTGCACTCATCAACGCAGGCGTTCTTGAAGATGATTCACCCTCAAAGATTGAAAGCATTCTCAATGTTATTCTCAAAACAACAAACCAGGGCGTTAACCGTGTATTCGAAATAATCTGATAATAACATAAAAAACCCCCGTGATTTGAAATCACGGGGGTTTTCATTACTCATTAATCAAGCTTTGCCTTAAGATAGTTATCGTAGAAATCCTTAACGCCTGCATAGAAATCATCAACTGTACCATCATTCTTCATGATGTAGTCAGCCATTTTTTCGCTTTCGCTGGTGTGGAAGATTTCTTCTTCGTGGATATCGTTTTC
>JAZQTZ010000015.1:0-37051 GCA_045631105.1 Acutalibacteraceae bacterium | reverse complement strand
AAGACGGAGCAAAGTATACTTTCGGTATTGACCCCGAACGCACAAGAGCTGGTGCGGGCGTAATTTATGTTTATAAAGATTATCTCTACATCGGCGAATATAATGATGAGGAAATACCCCTTGAACATATTCTTTTCAAAGCTGATTTTACATTTATGAACAGAAACCTTGAGCAGTCTGTAAGTCTTTACAGAATGGACAAGAACGAAGATATTGAGCTTATCATGGGTGATGCAACTTCAATGTTCCCCGAAGGCGGCAAGTCGGGTCTCGATTCAGGATTCGGCAGAAACGAAAATCAGTATATCTGGAGAATGGAAGAATATAACGGCAAACTTTATGTCGGCACATTTGATACAAGCAGCCTTCTTGAACCTGTCGGACAGTTTGCGAACGGTGACCTTTTTTCAATGACACCTGCAGAGTGGGCAAGTCTTATCGGCTACATCAAGACTTTTGTTGAAATATCAACTGCAGCAGAAGAACGCGGTGTTGCAACACAGTCAATTGACGATGAAGATATTGATGTTCTTAAGTATCTTTATGAAAAGTACACAGTTGATGCACTTGCAAAGATGGTATCGGATAAAGTTCACGGCAAGAGCATAAGAACAGCACCTCAGTCCGAGCTTGCACTTTCAACTCTTATTAAAACAGTTAAAGGATTCCTTGAAACTGCTGGATATATGAAGGAAGCAGAAAGAGGCTTTGATCTTTATGTTACCGAGGATGGCATCAACTTCGAAACAATTACAACAAACGGTTTCGGTGATCCCTATAACCACGGTCTGCGTACCTTTGCGGCTATGGATGACGGTCTTATGATCGGTACAGCAAACCCCTTCTATGCTTGTCAGGTATGGATGCTTACTTACGGAAATGAAATTCCTGAAAAAGATAATTCTTTCCTCGGTATTTTCGAAAGTGTTTTTGGGGATGTGTTCCGATATATAATCGCTTTCTTCAAAGAAATCAGTCTTGTTTTTGATGTTTTGTTATGATAAATATCAATTTCGAAACTGTAGGGGTTCGGGAATTCTTATAATACAAGGAGAGAATTTAAGTGGACTTGTTTCTCACAATCCGCTTGTTATAGTTTTCATACCCTGATATCCCACGGAAAAACATATAAAAAATATAATCAGGTGCAGCGGGAGTTAAAACCAGTTGCACCTGATATTTTAGCTTGAAAAGTGTTTTTGTTTTGTTGCAGATTTTGGCGTCTGTGATCTTTTTTGTTTTATACTGTTTTTTTTGAAAAAATTGAATATTATGTTTGCTTTTTTCTTTTTTAAATGTTATTATTAAAAATAATATTTTAAAAAGGAGAAGATCTATGAGCGTTAAAACAGCAGAGACTGATAATAAGCTTAAGTCAAAAGCTGAAAAAGAAATCCGTAAATGGGAAAAGCAGAAAAAAGGTCAGGGAACAAAGACTTATTTTGCGTATCTCGTTTTCATTATTACTCTCATTTATGCAACCGATGAAATTGCATCGCAAATCGGTATGCTCATGAAAAGTGAAATTGCTGCCGATTTGTTCGCAAAGCACGGTGACAGCTCTGTCGGTATGCTCGACCTTGTTTCTGCGCTTGCAATTCCTTTTCAGGCGATTGGTTTGCTTTACAGGCCTCTCGCTGACCGTTGGGGAAGAAAAAAGTTTCTTATTATCAACACCTTCGGTATGAGCCTTTCGTTAATGCTCATTTTTATCTCGAATAATCTTGTTCTTTATTTTATCGGTGCTTGTTTTATTCAATTTTTTGTTCCTCATGATATGCATGTCGTTTATATAATGGAATCTTCGCCTTCGAAACACAGGGCACGTGTTTATTCCACTATCAAATTCTTTGCAAACATGGGAGTTATGCTTGTTCCTCTTCTCAGACGCTGGCTTATCGGTACAGCAGGCGATTCATACGGTTGGAGAATGGTTTATTTTATTCCCGCAATTGTTGGACTTGTTGTCAGCTTTATTGCTCTTCTCGGAGCGAAAGAAACTCCTTCGTTTGTTGAATCAAGGCTCAACTATCTTCGAATGACAGACGAAGAAAAGCTTGCCCTCAAAAACAGCAAAAAAGCCGAAAGCAAACAAGGCGGGCTTATTCCAGCATTTAAATTTGCTCTCGGACACAAACAGCTTCGTTGGCTTTATGTTGTTTCCGCTCTTGCGAATATCGGCTTCTATGCAAGTATAAATTATGAACCTATTCTCACATACGGTTATGAAGACAGCGGTATTCTTTCTGCTGGTGATGCAGTTATAACTGCGCTTGTTCTTTTTCCGATAGGTTCTGCGATCGCACAGGTCCTTATGGGATTTATTTCCGACTGGAAAGGAAGAAAAACTGCGGCAATTATTACTGCATTCAATTGTCTGGTCGGTTTCCTTGGTTTTTCAATAGGCGCAAAGAACGGTCTTAATCCGTCTGTGGCAGGATTCCTTTGCGGTGTGTTTGTCGGCAGCTATTATTCGATAAATGATGTACTTATTATGATGATAGGGGAGTCTGCACCGACAAATCTCCGTTCTTCTGCTATTTCAGCGCAGTATATTGTTACTGCAATCGGTTACGGACTGTCGCTCGGAGTCGGAACGCTCTGTGCGATTAAACTTGGTAACAGTCTTATCGGCACGGCAACTCTTTGCATGCTCGTTCCCGGTTTTGTTTCAGCCCTTGTTGTTCTCTTCAAAAATGTCGGCGAAACAAAAGGTATTGACATGGATACCGTTACCGGTGCCGAATGGGATTAAATAAGTAAAAAATTCAGGAGGTATATAAAATTGAAAAAAGTATCAAAAAGAATTCTCGGCATCATGCTTGCTGTGATGATTTTATTTACAGCAACCGTTCCCTCGTTCGCTTCGGACGAAACAACATCCTGGAACTGTTTATCGGAAAAAGAATTTAATAACGGCGTTATTCTTTTCCCGGGAAGCAATGAATCAGAAATGAATGTTTCATGGTATGATTCGGAAGAATCCGAATCCAAAGTTTATTTGTCCGCTGATTCAAGTTTTAAAGATGCAAAAACATTTAGCGGTGAATGCGTTGAAACTTATGACGGTGACTATGCTTTCAAGGCTACATTAACAGGACTTGAAGCAGGTAAAGTTTATTATTACTATTGCGAAAGCGGTAATTTTGAATCTGAAGTTTATTCTTTTGAAACAGATGAAAATGTAAATGAGTTTTCTGCTCTTTATATGACTGATATTCATATCAGCTATGACAAAAAAGATACCGAGGGCGAAAATGAGGAGCTTATAAGAACTGCTGCAATTTTTAATGACGTGACTGCTGAAGTTCTTGAAAAATACGAAGGTGTTTCTATTCTTCTTTCAACAGGCGACCAGGCAAGTGAAGGCTTGCAGAGCGAATATAAGGCATTTTCCTCTGTTCCTGCAGTAAAGAAAATTCCCGTTGCAACAACAATCGGCAACCATGACCGCAAGGGTGTTGCTTATAAAACGTTCGGCAACAAGCCTAATGAACAGACTGATGCTATGGTTTCATCATATATCGGCGGAAATTATTGGTTCACAAGAGGCGATGTTCTTTTCCTTGTTGTTGACTCAAACAACGCCAGCGGTATTGACCACAGAAAATTCGTGAAAGAAGCTGTAAAAGCTAATCCCGATGCAAAATGGAAGGTTATGATGGGTCATCATGATCTTTACAGCGGCAGACTTCCCCACAGAGAGAGCGAAAATGCTCTTCTCCGTCTTCTTTGGGCTCCTATCTGTGATGAATTCGGTATTGACCTTTTCCTTCTCGGACACAGCCATTATTATACCGTAACCAATGTTCTTTATAATTTCAAATCCGTTCAGCCTTATGCGGAAACCATGACCGACCCTGAAGGTACTGTTTATATGGTTTCAGGTTCAATTACAAGACCCAGGGATGATGATGACATCGGTCTCAATGAAGATTGGATAGGCGCAACCAACACTCCTGACGAGAGAGTGATTTATAATGTTCTTGATTTTACTGAAAGTTCGATAACAGTTTCGTCATATTATACCGGCGAAGAAAATGCTTTCAATAAGTATACAATCGTTAAAACTGATAAAG
The DNA here is from genome assembly GCA_045631105.1 of Acutalibacteraceae bacterium. Classification (GTDB taxonomy): domain Bacteria; phylum Bacillota; class Clostridia; order Oscillospirales; family Acutalibacteraceae; genus CAG-177. The sequence continues at coordinate 32,972 of JAZQTZ010000015.1, read as the reverse complement.
ACGGCGGACATCCCGATAAGATGAGTCCGATTTATAATCCTATTATCAGATTTATCGGAACAATTTACGGAATTTTCAATAATATCGGTGTATATTCCGATCTTGTTGATAAGTACGGTTTTGATGTTGATTTCTTTGAAACTGTATTCTGATATTCTTTAATGGGAGAATAAAATGAAAAGCAGATATTCATTGGATATGACTTGCGGACCTTTTCTGAAGAAAATAATGATTTTCTCTGTTCCGCTTATTCTGACGGGCATTTTGCAGCTTGCTTACAATACTGCGGATATTATTGTTGTAGGCAGATTTGTCGGTAAGGAGGCTCTTGCCGCAGTCGGTTCAACAGGGTCGCTTGTCAATCTGTTTGTCAATGTTTTTCTCGGACTATCGATGGGTTCGGGTGTTATGGTTGCACGTCATATAGGCGCAAAAGATGATAACAGAGTTTCGGATTGCGTTCATACTGCGATGATTTTAAGCGTTTTTTGCGGAATTCTGATCGGTATAATCGGATTTTTCTATTCGGGTGAAATGCTTAAACTTATGCAGGTTCCCGACGATGTTCTCGATTTGGCAACACTTTATCTTAAGGTTTATTTTTTGGGTTCTCCGGGTCTTATGATATATAACTTCGGTTCAGCTGTTGTCCGAGCAACAGGAGATACAAAACGACCGCTTGTAATTCTTGCGATGTCAGGATTAATCAATGTTATTTTGAATGTTGTTTTGATTGTTACTTTTAAATTCGGCGTTGAAGGTGTTGCAATTGCAACCATTATTTCTCAGTATCTTTCAGCGATAATGATTGTTGTATACCTTTTTGTTATTAACAATTCTTGCCGTCTTAAGATAAATAGATTCCGTATAGATAAAACTGAATTGAAGCAGATTCTTCGTCTCGGTCTTCCTGCGGGAGTTCAAAGCTCATTGTTTTCAGTTTCAAATGTTATCATTCAGTCGTCGGTCAATTCGTTTGGCTCTGTTGCGATGGCAGGGATTGCCGCCGGATCGAATTTTGATTCATATATTTTTACGGGCACAAACGCTGTTTCGCAGACTGCAATGACATTTACATCCCAGAATATAGGCGCAAGAAAGATTGAAAATGTCGGGAAAATTTACCGCTATTGTCTTTCTTTTGCGAGTGCAATCGGTATATCACTCGGGATTGTCGGGTTTATATTCAGCGAACAGATAGTTGCGTTTTTCTCTGATGATCCCGGTGTAATTCAGATCGGTGCAGAAAGAATGAGACTTGTTATGCCGTTCTTTTTCTTCTGCTCTTTGATGGATGTTACTGCAAGCGAAATCAGAGGAATGGGAAAATCTGTTGAGCCGATGCTTATTTCTTTGATAGGAGCATGCGGAATCAGACTTTTATGGGTGTTCTTTATTCTTCCGCTTGACAGAACACTTATCAATCTCTATTGGTCATATCCTGTTTCGTGGACTGTAACTTTCTTCGCACAGTTTATAATGTTCTTTATATTAAAAAACAGAATGATAAAAAAAGGTGAAATATAAAAACAGACGGCTTACCGTAAAAAGTAAGCCGTCTTTAATGTTTTATCTGAGAATTTTTTCGCCGTCGAATACTATGATTCCGAATGCGCCGCCTGCACCATTGCCTGCAAGGAGCCAATCTGCATATGCGTTCTGAAGCGAGTTGTTTCTGGGAAGTTGTTCAACGGGAAGATCTGAATCTTTTCCGAAAACTCTCCAGCCGTTTGAAAAATCATCGCTTTCGTGTGTTGAGATGATTTCAAAATCATCCATAAACTTTAGAATGTTGAGATGGGGGGGGAGGAATTCTCTGTGCTTCTGATAGAGAAGCCATGAACTGCATCCGAAAATCATTTTTCCGTCGGGGAATTCATGCTTGAATGCTTCATAAGCTTTTTTGTATGAATCAAATCTTATTTCGTCAGTAAGTGAAACTCCTGATGAAGGAATATGGAAATTAACATATTTATCGTCTTTTTTGATTTCAATGCCGCATGAGGTTGTGAATTCTTCGCTGAATTCACGCATTTCATACTGGAAGCGACCGTAAGCGAATCTCGTCATATCATGGAATCCGTTATACCAATCCGCTACAAAAATTCCGGGTACTTCTTCGCAGTTTATGCATTCCATGAGTTTATATTTTATGTCAGCCATGGTATCCCAATAAACTTCTTTGCTTATGCCGGCCTCTTCATATCTGGGTTCAAGAATTTCAGCACAATGAATGAGAAATACACAATGAAGAGAATATGCATTTATGCCGTTATCCTCTGCAAGCTTTGTTAATTCATTGAGAGAGGGTCTGATTTCCTCATTTGCAACGGGATACATGTATTCATTGAGTATTTCATCGTATTTTTCGCCTATTGCAGTTTCTGAATCGAGTTTTTTTGTTAATGAATCAAAACATTCTTTTGCTTCAGCAGGGAAATCATATCTTTCCATAAAGTCAATAAAATATTTGTTGTTATGTATCATGGTAAACCACCTTTGCTGTGTTTTTTATCAGTTTATCATATTGAAACATAATAAACAATATTAAACTATAAAAAAATCGGAAAAAGTTTGCAAAATTCAGATAAATCTGTTAGTATAATTAAAAAAGAAAAAGGAGATTTTATATGATTGGATTTATTAAAACTTTTGTTTCGGTACTGATGTCTGTACTTAATGTTTTTACTTCGTTGATATTCGGTAATTTCAGCGCCGATTTCAAACCTTTAGATGATGATTGTAAACTTAACTGTTCTGTTATTTCGGATATTCATATGGACGGAACTTCTCTTCGTTCATTTATGCTGTCTTTCGGTCTTTATGATATGGAAAATGCGGATGAAGAAATAGATCTTCTCGTTTGCTCGGGCGACCTTACCGACCACGGTGAAAAAGAAGAATGGGAAATGCTTTCCGAAACGTTTTCAAAATATAATCCCGCAAAAGAAATAATCCTTGCTCAGGGTAACCATGACACATGGACAGAGGATGAGGGATATAATCTTGCCAAAGATTATTTTATTGATTACAGCAATGAAATAACAGGCAGAAACAATGAGCATGAATATTATTCAACCAAGGTTAACGGTTACACTTTTATTGTTCTTGCAAGCGAGGCTGACAGAACCTCAATGTATATGAGTGAAGAACAGCTTGCGTGGTTTGCCGATGAAATGGAAAAAGCATCTGAAGACGGTACGCCGATATTCGTTATCTGCCATTGGCCAATAAATCAGACTCACGGTCTTCCCGAAACATGGGGCGATGAAGATATGGAACCCGATGACGGCGGAATCGGCGATCAGTCCGCTCGCGTTGATGCTATACTTAAGAAATATAACAATGTATTTTATATAACCGGTCATCTTCATAACGGCTTTTCAAACGAAGCTCAGGAAGATATCAACGGTTATATAAGCGTTGAATCTGAGGGTTCATTGCATCGTATTAATGTTCCGTGCTATATGTATATGACAACAAGAGGAAGAGTTGCAAACGGCACGGGATATCAGCTTGAAGTTTATGATGACAGAGTTGAAATCCGTCCCAGAAGTTTCTCGGCAGGTGTATGGTATACAGATTATAACGTATCAATTCCTCTTGCATAAAAAGTTCCTCCCGTGATAATTTTTCACGGGAGGATTTCTTATTTTACAATCAAATTGTGAGTGCTTTTATCATTGACAGAAAGAGAAATTTCGAGTGTTCCTTTGAAACGTTCATTAAAGGCAATTTCTTCTCCGTCAAAATAAACTTTATATTCTTTGCTTTCATCATCATTCATCGTTGCAATAACGGTGAATTTTTCTTTTTCTCCAAAATATGTTATTTCTGCGGAAAGCGATTTTTTATCGTCGCTGAATTCATAACTGTCAACCCATGTATCGAAACCTGTGTTGAATGTTCCCGGTTTGTAGTATGCGTTTGACCACATTGTTATGGGAGTTGAAAGACCGCCGAAATTATGGAACCAACCGCCTCTGCCTGTAACAACGTTGACCATTTCAAAGGTGTAATATGAATAGTCGACTTCACGCTTCCAGATATTAAGGGCAAGTTCAGCAATTTTATAAGCAAAATCATTTTCGCCGATATCAAGCATTGATTTCCAGATGAACCATTGATGCGGGAACCAGACGTTTCCGTTCCAATAGCCATTCACCATGAAATAACCTGCGGTCATATCAACTGCGCTTATACCGTAGGGTGAAAGCATTTCTTTTTCGTTTTTAAGATGTCCGAGAATTGCGCTTTGCTGTTCATCGTTGCAAACGCCTGCAATGATGGGATAAATTCCGTCAAGACCTTTGTTGAGGTTTTCACCGTCTTCGGTCAACATAAAACCAACGGGATTATAATCTTTGTCATGAAGAACATAGCTGTAATATCCGCTTTCTTTATCCCATGAATATTTATTTAATGAAGCAGTGAGATTTTTGATATCTTCGGAATAGATTTCGCAATCCTCATCAAGACCGAGTTTGTCAGCAACCATTCTGAGAATTTTTCCGCATCTGATAAGCTGAGATGTTGAAATGACGGGTGCGGTTGTATCCCTGATGTTTCTGTTCATCATGGCAACCTGGGCAGGGTAGTCATCCATACCGCTTGTTGAATAGAAATAGTCATACGTTGTTGTCAAACCGCTTTTGAGTTTTGCTGTTGTTGAACCTCTGACTTTTCCTGCAAGGAAATCATAATAGAGTTTAACTCTAGGATATAAAGCAAGAAGATCGTCTTTGCTGTTGTTTCTTTTGAGAAGTTCAAGCCATTGATACATCTGAACGGGAACAGGGGAGCCATGATGCAAAAATGCATAGTCGGGGTTAGATTCATCGCTGAGATATGTATCAAGGCTGAATCTTGAAAATTTCTCTGAGTAATCAATCATGCCGAGTCCGATGAAACCTGAATCCCAGGTGTAAAGACAGTCCCAGCGTTTTCCTGGTGTGTGGTGAATGATATATTCTCCGTGTTTATAGATGGGATAAACAGCGTTGACCATTACTGTTGATTTTAGAATATCGTTGCTGAGTTCATATTTCTTTCCGTCTTTGTTGAGACATGTTTTCGGCGCTTCATTAAGACGTTCAATAAACAGCTTTTCATATTCTTCTGCGCTTTGGTATTCTGTTTCACCATTTGAAATAACTGCGTATTCAACATGGCTTGAATGCGGATCGACAAATATTGTGTGGATAATAGCGTTGTTGAAGAAACCGTCGTCGCTGTGTTTTCTCGAAAATGCGCCTGTAAAGCTTTCTGCAACATCATCAAATGTCGGGTCGGAGTTTGAAAGTCTTGCAGTCATGCAGTCTTCAAGTGCACCTGTTTCAATTTGACGGAAGCGTGTGTTATCGTTGAAAGTTCGGAGATAAAATGTTCCATCAACATCTTTATATCTGCAAGAGGTAATATATCCGTCGCAGCATTTGGCAGTTGTTATTTCAGGAGTGAAATCATAGCCTGTCATTTCAGCTTTAATTTCATCGGCATTGTCTTTTTCGCAAAGGCAGAAGAAATCGAATTCAATGCCGCCTGTACCTATTGCTTCAAGATTTATTGCAAAATCTTTTGCATCAACGTGTCCGATATTAAAACGGGCAATCTGAAGTTCATCGGTCGGTTCGAAATCAAGTCTGATATTACCGTTCATTATGAATGAGGAAACTGTATCGCCTGTCGTAACATTAACGCCAACCATTTTTCCTTGTTCATATTTAATCCCCGATGTTCTGTATCTTACAGAAAGAACAGCATTATTGAACTCGGTGTTATTGTTAATTGTAAGAGAAAGATTATCACCTTTTTCGCAGCCAAACGGAGGAAGATATCTGTGAGGCATATGCCATTTGCCCGCACGGTCACCGAGACCGTAACCGTCTGTGAATTTACAGTCTGCGAATTCACCTTTTTTATATCCGTCGGCATTTTCTTCGTCCCACGGTCTTGTAACGGCATAGTTATAACTGTCACATTCAACTGCATTTTTATATGCGCATTTTTCAGGAAGTGATAATTTACAATAAGCAGGGAATGGGTATTCGATTGATTCAAAGAAATTGATTACGCAATTCTGAATAAGATCGGAATTGTTGACGATTTCTGTTCTTATAAGTGTTGATTCTTCATCAATTCTTGAATAAGAAACTTCGGCATAAACCTTATCTTTCCATTCAAGGTCATATCTGTAAGTGAAAACAGAATAATCGGGACTGCATCTCCAAGGATGACATCCCGAGGGAAGTGTTGCATTCGGAACTTTTATATCACCACCGAAGATTGCAGGCGCAACGGTAACATCAAAACGAACGCCTTTTGCAAATGAATGGTCGGCTATACGCGAAATACCCATATATTTTTTTCCGTAAGGCCCCCATGCGGGAAAGCATTTTGAATAAATCATTTTTATCATCCTTTAGTTTGTAATATAGTCAGAAAACTTTATTTTAAGTGATGCGCCGTCGACTGAGAATTCTTTCCAGAGTCCCGTTTCAGCATCCAGAATCAAATAATAATCGCCGTAGTCTGTTATGCCTTTATATAAAATGTTTCCGTCTTCCGTTAATGTTTTAACAGTTAATCCGCCGTCTGTATCGGACAATGCCTGTGTCAGTAATGAACCGATTTCGGATTGAGGAAATCGGTTTGAATCCGTTTCGAATGAAAGACCGTCATATGTAACTTTACAGTTTCCGTTTTCGTATTCAAGACTCATGTTGTTCAGTATTTCGGGAGTTAAAACATTGATTAAATATTTCTGAGCTGAAATTTTTGTCAGCTTTGCTTTCATGTTTGTCTCTCCGAATATAACGTCAATATTAGCAGAAAAGGTTAACGGAGGAGAAACGGAATTTTTTGCTGAATTGTTTTCCTTTTGACATCCTGTCGATAAAATCAATAAAATTAAAGCTAAAAGGAAACATAATTTTTTCAGAATATCACCTGCTATTCAAATTTTGAAAAAAACTCAGGCAGATGATTCATAACATCACTCGGAAGCATTCCTCTCATCGATGTTTTTTCTGCAACAATGTCTGCGCAAAGACCGTGCAGATAAACGGCGCATATCGAAGCTTCAAAAGGATTCATGCCTTGTGCAAGGAAAGAAACCGTCATTCCTGCAAGCAAATCTCCGCTTCCGCCTCTTGCAAGACCCTGGTTGCCTGTTGAATTGACATAAATCTCATTGCTGTCATGGCTGCACACGATTGTGTTAGCGCCTTTCAGAACAACGGTGACGCCGTATTTCTTTGCAAATTCATAGGCTGTAACAATCGGATTTGCAATGATTTCAGGAATGGGTTTTTTGCATATGCGGCTCATTTCTCCGGGGTGCGGAGTCAGGATAATCGGTGCCTGAGCTTCTTTCAATATATCTATATTTGAACTCAGCGCATTTATTCCGTCTGCATCAATAATCATTGGTTTCTTTGTTTCTTTAACCAGCGATTGAACAAGCATGGCGGTATCCTTGTTATAACCGATTCCGCAGCCGATAAGAACAGCGCTTGCTCGGTCGGCAGCATCGGAAATTCCTGCTTTGGCAGAAAAAGCAAAAGTGCCTTCAAAATTTGATTCAAGAGGGAGCAGCAAAGGTTCGGTAAGTTTCGGAGCAATCGCAGGATATGCGCTCTGAGGAAATGCTGCAGTAACAAGACCTGCACCGCAACGGAGAGCTCCTCCGATTGACAGATAAGCAGCGCCCGTCATTCTCATGCTTCCGCATACACATAACGCATGTCCGTAAGTTCCTTTGTTGGAAACAGATTTTCTGATAGGAAGCATATTTTTTATATCCAGAGAATTCAGAGTGAAACATGTAACGCTGTCTATGTTCTTAAAATCTTCTTTGGTGATACCGATGTCTGCGATAACTGTGTTTCCGCAATATTTGTTGCAGGGTTTCATGATGTGTATGGGCTTGTATGCTGAAATTGCAATGGTTGTGTCCGCTTTAAAAACAGACCCTTGAACCGTTGCGCTGTCGCAGTCAGCACCTGCAGGAACATCAATTGAAATTTTCTTGGCATCAGAAGCGTTTACGGCTTTTGCAAGAACGCTGAGCGAATGGTCAAGTGAACCCGAAAAACCTGTTCCGAAAACCGCTTCAACAATTATATCTGTATTGTCAATGTATGATTTCAGTATAGTGAGGTTATTGTTATATCTTATTATATCTATCCCTGCAGTTTCCACAAGGGAATACATTTCAATTGCATCCTTGGCTTTCGGATCACCGCAAGCAAGCATAACGGTTACTTCACAGCCGTATTCCCACATTGCACGGGCTATAACAAAACCGTCACCGCCGTTTTTTCCCTTTCCGCAGATAACAAGAACTTTTTTGGGGTTAGACTTGCTTATTGAAAATTGTTTTTTTATTATTTTTGCACAGCCCTGACCTGCATTTTCCATCAGCTGAGGAAAAGATATTCCTCTTTTTACGGCATTGCATTCAGCCTGATACATCTGATTGCTTGTTACAACAAACATATTTACACCTCGGATAATGTTTCGGATAATATATATGTTTTATTTTATCATAATAAAAGAATCAATGGAAGAGAATTTAAAAAATTTTAATTTTTTCAATTTTGTTATTGATACTGTTAATTTATAGTGATATAATCTAAAGTAGAAAAGTCTCGGAGAGATGAAACAGGAAATTGTATTTTTTGTTTTGATTTTTTCGGAATTTAATAATGAAGGAAGTGCTGGAAATGAACAACTACGAATATTGGCTCACTTTTGACGAGGATACCCGAAAGGAACTTGAAAGTATAACCGATAAAGCAGAGCTTGAAGACAGATTTTATAAAGAACTTGAATTCGGTACGGGCGGACTCCGCGGTGTTATGGGTGCTGGTGCAAACAGAATGAATAAGTATACTGTTTCAAAGGCAACAAAAGGTCTTGCGGATTATCTCAATGCTGAATTTGACGGAGAAAAATCAGTTGCAATTGCTTTTGACTCACGTAACAATTCTTCAGAATTCGCAAAGAATGCAGCAAGCGTTCTTTGTGCAGCTGGAATCAAGGTTTTCCTTTTTGAAACACTTATGCCGACTCCTGTTCTTTCATTCGCAGTAAGATATCATAACTGTACTGCGGGTATTGTTATTACTGCAAGCCATAATCCCAAGGAATACAACGGCTATAAGGTTTATGATGCAAAGGGATGTCAGCTTGTTCCTCAGTATGCGGATAAGGTTATTGCATATGTTAACGCTGTTACCGACCTTAAAAATATTGCTTCTGTTTCGCTTGAAGAAGCAGAAAAGAACGGAATGCTTGTTATGATCGGCGATGATACCCTCGAAGCATTTCTTTCTGAAGTGAAAAAACAGAGCCTTTATAACGAAGAATCCGATCTTAAAATTGTTTATACAGCCCTTCACGGCACAGGCAACATTCCTGTTCGTCGTATGCTTGAAGGAAAGAATGTTTCAATCGTAAAAGAGCAGGAACTTCCTGATGGAAATTTCTCAACAGTCCGTTCTCCCAATCCCGAAGAAAAAGATGCTCTTACTCTTGCTCTTAAGCAGGCAGAATCAGAGGGTGCGGATATCGTTATCGGAACAGACCCCGACTGCGACAGAATCGGTGTTGGTGTTCTTCATAACGGAGCATATCAGCTTCTCACCGGCAATCAGACAGGCGCACTTCTTGTTGATTTTGTTCTTAAGTTCAAGAAAGATTCGATGCCTGCCAATGCTGCTGTCGTAAAAACAATCGTAACAAGCGGTCTTGGTGCTGCAATTGCTGAAAAGAACGGCGCTAAATCAGTTCAGACACTTACAGGTTTCAAATATATCGGTGAAAAGATTTGCCTCTGGGAAGAAAGTGGTGAGTATTCATTCCTCTTCGGATATGAAGAAAGCTATGGTTATCTTGCCGGCACTCATGCAAGAGATAAGGATGCTGTTTCTTCGGCTATGCTTATCGCAGAAATGGCTTCTTACTACAAAAACAAGGGAATGAGTCTTGTTGATGCCATGAACGGTATTTATGATGAATACGGTTATTATTTTGATTGCCTTGAAACAATCGTTCTTAAAGGTAAGGAAGGCGCTGAAAAGATTCAGAATGCAATGAAGGATCTCCGTGAAACGGGAAACAATCTTTTTGATGACCTTGATGTTCTTCTTGACTATTCAACAGGTATTGATGATCTTCCCAAAGAAAACGTTCTTCGTTTTGATTTCAAGGACGGTTCATGGACTGCAGTAAGACCTTCGGGTACAGAACCCAAACTCAAGATTTATTTCTCTGTTAAGGGTGACGGAAAAGAAAACGCAGAAAAAAGAAAAGAATTTATTCATAATAAATTGCTTGAAATTATTATGAAATAAAGGAGAGATTAAAATGAAAAAATTATTCGCAATTCTTCTCGCAATGGTTATTTCTTTTTCATGCCTTTCTATTGCTGTTTCTGCTGCAGATGATGCTGCAATCTCATCGTTTGCAATTGAATCTGTTGCAGAAATTGAAGCTGAAGCAGGAAAAGGCGACGGCGCTGCAGTTAAAACTGATTGGTATGAAATTGACGGAACCTATTATCTTTTTGTTCCCTCGGCGATTGACCTTGCAAATGCAAAAATAACTTTCGATGCAGATGCAGATGTTTACGCAGGTTCAACAAAGCTTTTTAACGGTGAAGTGACAGATGCTCTCAACGGCAAGTCTGAAATTACTCTTACTTGCGATAACGAGAATTTCAAGGTTATCATTATTGATGAATCTGCAGTTGCTTCCGTTTTTATCGAAACAGAATCAGGCAATCTTGATGCTGTTCATGCCGATAAGGATTATAAGGAAGAGGGCGTTATCACAATCGTTAATGCCGACGGCCTTTCAGCTGAATATGACGGCGTTCTTGAATATATCAAGGGCAGAGGCAATTCAACATGGGAGATGGAAAAGAAACCTTATAACATCAAGCTTGATAAAAAAGCCGATCTTTTTGATATGGGTAAGAGCAAAAAGTGGAGCTTGATTGCTAACCACAGCGATGATTCTCTTGCAAGAAATGTTGCTGCTTATTATGCAGCAAAAGAAGCAGGTATGCCCTATACACCGCTTTTTGTTCCCTGTGATGTTTATGTTAACAACGAATACATGGGTGCATATCTCCTCACAACAAGAGTAGAGGCTGATGAAACAAGAGTTGATGTTGATAATCTTGACGATGTGAACGAAGAAATCTGCATTGAGGAATTCGGTGAAGATTTCGACATGGATACGCTTGCCAAAGGCGGTATTTACGGAAGATTTGCAGGACTTCTTCAGGGTACTCAGAAATGGGTTGAAGTTCCCGAATCTGACAACAATCCCGAAAACGGCGGATATATTCTTGAAATGGAACTTGCAAACAGATACTCAGATGAAATCAGCGGTTTTGTTACATCAAGAAGCCAGCCCTTTATCATGAAATCTCCTGAATATTCTTCGGAAGCACAGATAAAATATATCAGTGATTATTATCAGAGATTTGAGGATGCTGTTTTCTCTGAAAACGGTAAGAACAGCCTCGGAGAACATTATACAGACATTGCTGATCTGAATTCTCTTGCAAAGTTCTATGCAATCAATGAATGGACTTCAAACCAGGACTGCGGTCTCACAAGCACATATTTTTATAAGCCTGCAGGTGAAAAGCTTTATGCAGGTCCTGCATGGGACTTTGATATATGCTTTGCAAACAATGAAAGCGGCAGATTCGGCTGTGACTATACAAATCCTCAAGAATTCACAGTTTGCTTCGGCAGACAGTACAGAAACACTTTCTTCGGCAAATATGATGTTGACGAAGTTCCTCATGTTTATAATGAACTTTGCAAAAAGCAGGATTTTGTTACCGCAGTAAAGAATGTTTGGGATGGGGAAGTTAAAGCTGCAGTTGATAAAACAAACGTTATGCTTTCCACTTACGCTGAAGCAAATATGGGCTCCGCTGTTATGAATGCAATTCGTTGGAATATTTTCGGAACATATGATGTTTCAGCAATCAAAACTGCATATGCAAAAGCAGTTAAAGATGTTTATGATTTCTCAATAGTAAGAACTCAGTTCCTTACCGAGAATTTCGGATCAGTACAGGTTCAGGATGTTGAAACCAATTTCTTCCTTGTCGGTCTTAAGAAAATCGGTACAGGCATGAATAATCTTTTTGAAAAGATTATCGTTGCATTCGGACTTGAAAATATTTCTTTTTAAAAGAACAACCCCGACAGTTTATTCTGTCGGGGTTTAATTTTGCTATGAATTAAGAATCGGGAATCCGTTTGAATCCCATTTAACCTTTCTGATTCTTGCACTTCTGCAAGGGTCATAAAGAGGATCGTCATCTGAATATCCGCATTTACCCGAGTAACAAACTTCATCTCTTGAATGGTAAACGAATATCCAATCTCCGTTCTCGTCTTTAACAAAAGAATTGTGCCCGGGACCGTATTCTCCCTCAAGGTCGTCAGATGTGAGAATAGGCTTGTCGAGTTTAGTCCAATTGTTGACATCTGTCAAGTCGGAATTTACATTTGCATACATAAGCCCCACGCAATATTCAGGGCCGGTTGCCGATGCGGAAAAAGCAAGAAAAATCTTTCCGTCATGAATCATTGCCGCAGGACCCTCGTTTACAGGAATGTTAACTCTTTCCCAATCATATTCGGGTTTTGTCAAAAGAACTGCAGGGCAGGATGTTTCCCAAGGTTTATCAGGATTAATTGTAGCGAGATAAACATTTGAATTTCCGCCGTTCTGCGCCCATGAAACATAATGTTTTCCGTTGCATTCAAAGTGGGTCATATCAAGCGAAAATCCTCTGAATGAAAACCTGTCGTTATCCGGTGCTTTGAATTTGCCGATATCAACCCATGAATCATTATAAGGGTCGTTTCCTGAACACATGATGATATGACAGTCAATATCCCAAACATTATTTTGGCTGCCGCTTGCCGCAAACAGAACATACCATTTTCCGTTTATTTCATGTATTTCGGGTGCCCAGATAAAACGGAATGATGATTCAGAATTTTTTTCATGCCATATTACTTTTTCTTCTGCCGAAGCAAGATTATTAATTGTTTTGCTGCGTCTGAGAATAATTCTGTCATAACCTTCGGGATCATCTTTTCCGTACATCGGGTAAGAAGCGGTAAAGTAATAGTAACCGTCACTTCCTCTTGTTATGAACGGGTCAGCTCTGTCTTTTATAAAAATATCAGTTTTAATTCCCATGATGTTTTCCTTTATACAAGCTTAAAAAACATTTCAAGAATCCTTTTGACGCAGAGTTCAAGATCTGCTCTTGTTAACTCGCCTTTATCATAAGCAGCTTTGAGGTCATCAGGATATCCGCAATGCATTTTCATATCGTTGCCTGCTTTAACCTCAAGAACAGGATTGTTTTTTACGCCCCAGTCGGTAACAACCATGCCTTTGAAGCCCCACTCGTTTCGAAGAATACAGGTGAGAAGTTCATAGCTTTCGGAAGTGTGCTGACCGTTGATTCTGTTATATGATGACATAACGGTCCAGGGATCAGCTTCCTTAACTGTGATTTCAAATCCTTTGAGATAAATTTCGCGGAGCGCTCTTTCAGATATTCTTGCATCAATGTCATATCTATTAGCTTCTTTATTGTTGCATGCAAAATGTTTAATTGAAACAGCTGCTTTCTGTGATTGAATACCTCTTACCGCAGCAGATGCTGATTTACCGGCAACAAGCGGATCTTCCGAATAGTATTCAAAGTTTCTTCCGCAAAGAGGATCTCTGTGGATGTTAAGCGCGGGTGCGAGCCAGATTGCAAGATTGTTCTCTCTAAGTTCGGCACCGCCTGCCGCACCAACTTCAAAAAGAAGGTCGGGATCCCAGCAACATGCAAGAAGAGTTGCGCAAGGCCATGCTGTGGTAGGAATACCTGTTGAAGGTTCAAGTCTTAAACCTGCAGGGCCGTCGGCGGTCGGGAAATAAGGAATACCGAGTCTGTCAATACCGCCGAAAGAACCTGTGTTGCAAACTCCTGTGGTTTTTTGTCCGCCAACAAAATACATAAGTTCATCAAGTGTGAACTGTGCGATAAATTCATCGAGAGAAATTTCTTCTCCAACCTTATCAAACAAAACAAGACTATCGGGTGCCTTTGCATCTGTCGGAAGATTGGTTCCGTAATAATAGCTCTCTTCACTCAAAGGTAATGCTTCGAAACTTCCGTCTGCAAGCATTCTCTTTTCCAGTTTGAACGGTTTACACCAACTGTTGAGTTGATCAACAACGGTGTTTTCTGAAACAACATATTCAAAATCAAGTTTCTTTAATTCTCTGACTGAAGTACCGATATAAAATTCATAATTACCTTTTTCAAGAACATATGCCGATTTGCTGATTTTACCGAGGTCATCAAAGCTTGCCATGTCTTTTACATCGAAACTCATTACAACCGTTTCAGACTCACCGGGGGAGAGAAGCTTGGTCTTTTTGAATGCGCAAAGTTCTTTTGAGGGCTTGCCGAGCAAACCCTGAGGTGCACTGTAATAAAGCTGAACAACCTCTTTACCTGCAGCTTTACCGATGTTTTTAACTGTTGCAACCGCAACAATTTTTCCTTCGCTCTCTGTGCATACTCTGCCGCTGATTTCAAAATCGGTATAAGATAAACCATATCCGAAAGGATAACGAACATAATCTTTTGCGCCGGGGATTGTTTCGAAATATCTGTATCCAACATATATATCGTCGCTGTAATCAATTTTCTGAAAACTTTCCCAGAACTCATCTTTGCAGGGATAATAATCATAGGATTTTGTTATTGTGTCGGTAAGTTTTCCTGAAGGGTTAACATCGCCGCAAAGGATATCGGCAATTGCTGCGCCGCCTTCCATACCGCCCTGCCATGCCATAAGAACTGCCTGGATTTTATTATTTTCTGCAAAAAATTCGCAATCAATAGTTGCACCTGAATTTATGATGATGATAACCTTTTTAAAAAGCTCTGATGCTTTATTGATAAGATCTTTTTCAAGGTCGGAGAGGTAATAGTCACCGCCCTGAGGTCTTCGGTCAACACCTTCTGCTGAAAAACGGCTGAGAGTAATAATCGCAGTATCAGCCCAATCAGCTGATTCTTTGATAAGTTCATCGGGAACTTCCGCTTCTTTAACATGCATTGCGGCGAAAGTGTCGTAAGTCATATCGTCACGCTTTGTGCAAAACTCCATGTTGTTAACGATATCCCATCTTGCGTTGATTTGTTCCTGAGTGAGAACATTTACGCTTTCTTTTTCAACATAGTCTTTGTAGAATTCAACAAGAGGCATGTAAACTGATACCTTGCCCTCGTGTTCCTTTTCTTTAAATCCTTCATAAACATTTCTGATATACGGACAATGAACATCGCCGCTGCCACCGCCGCCTTTTATATATTCGATTGTTGCTTTTCCGAAAAGTGCAACCTTTTCACCTCTTGAAAGAGGAAGTGCGTTGCCGTCATTTTTTAAGAGAACCATACCGTCAGCAGCAGCTTTTCTGGAAAGAGCAATATGTTTTTTTGATGCTGTGACGCATCTGCCGTCCTCGCCGAGAGGTATGCATGGCTGATATCTGAATCTTGCAAATTTATCCATAATAATCTCCGTTTCTGATATTTTTATTTATTATATAACAGCATTAGATTAATCGTCAAGTGAATCATTGATGTTTTTGATTCTCTGTGTTATAATTAAATTCATAATGAATTCGGAGTCGTGTTATGCAGACAGTTGAACAGGCGCTTCAAAAATTGAATAAATCAGATTTTCGTTCATCGTTTCATCTTGATGAATCGGACAGAAAATATATAGAAGAAAAAGGCATTGAAACAATAAGAGCTCATGCGAGTGATTTTATTCGTCAGCGTCTTGCACCCTCATGTTTGCCGAACGACGGAAAACAGACACCGATGAGAGGTCATCCCGTATTCAAGGCTCAGCATGCTTGCGCATGTTGTTGCAGAGGATGTTTGAATAAATGGTATAAAGTTCCAGTAGGAATAAATCTTGATGATGTACAACAAAATAAAATTGTTAACTTGCTTATGGCGTGGATTGAGAAAGAAATGTCAGACTGATTTATTATAAATAAAATTTGAAAATAATCTTGATTTTTTTAATGATGTATGATAATATAATCAAGCAAACTTATGGGGGCGTAGCTCAGCTGGGAGAGCGCTTGAATGGCATTCAAGAGGTCAAGAGTTCGATCCTCTCCGTCTCCACCAGATAAAACCACTTCTTCGGAAGTGGTTTTTAAGTTTTATTCACATTGCATTTTAAACATATTAAAGTTGCGATTTGAGAGATATAATAAAGAAGTGACTTCGTTCAAGATTTTTTACACTATTTACAGAATAATTTTAAAGGAGAGTTTGTATGAGAAATAGTCAGTCCAAGCCCCAGAATCCTTTGTGGCAAACAACAAAAATTGAGAGAAAAAGCTATTATACTTATTTCTTCGGTCAGAATATGATTTATAATATGATAGCCGGCTATCTCACAACATTTCTTCTTCTTATAGGTGTTGATCCCGTAAAATCTGCGGCGGTTATGTTGGCTGTAAAAGTATGGGATTCCGTTAACGATGCTTTGTTTGGTGTTGTTTTTGATAAGTTCAAATTCAAGAGTAATCAAAAATATATTCCGTGGCTGAAAATTGCCTGCGCCACCACTCCTCTTGCAACTGTTGCAATATTTATTATTCCTACTGCGGCAAGCGAAACGGTTAAGCTTATTTGGTTTGCGCTTGCATATATTATTTGGGATACGGCATATACAATCTGTGATGTGCCTGCTTTCGGTATTATCACCGCAATGACAAGCAATATCGAGGAAAGAAACACCATTCTTTCTCTCAAGGGTATTACGGGAGGTGTCGGTTCAGCTCTCACAACCGTTCTTGTTACCCTCCTTATCAGTGAATTCGTAGGTATGGGATACGGCTTTGTTTCTGTTATTGTTGCGGTTGTTGCCATGGCAACGATGTTCCCTGTCTGCAAGCATTGTCAGGAAAGAAACAAGACTACCGATGAAGAGCAGTTCACTGTAAGAAGAATGATAAAGTATGTTATCAGCAATAAATATCTTCTTATTTACTATATCGGATATATATTCTATTCGGGTGCTCAGACATATAATTCTCTGCATATGATTATGGCATATTATATCTATGAAAACTCGCTTGCATCTCTTATTACAGGTACTGTTGCGGCTTTGCCTCAGCTTGTTATGGCTCTTTTTGTTCCGAAAATTATCAGAAAAATTGATAAAACAAAGCTTTTTGTGATTAGTGTTGTTGCAACAATAGTTTTGTCTATCTTAATCATACCAACAAGAAACAGCTTTGTTCTCTTTGTTTTAACTTACATGCTTCGTTCAATTCCTCTCGGTGTTGTCGGTGTTCTTTCTTTCACATTTACACCCGATTGCGCAGAATACGGTCAGTATACAACCGGTACGGAAGCAAAGGGTATCACATTTGCTATTCAGACCTTTGCTGTTAAGCTTGCAGCCGCAATATCCGGTTCAATGGGACTTGCTCTTCTCGGTTTGTTTGGCTTCAAAACAGAATTTGAAGTAAACGGTATTAAACAGGAGGTAAGCAACTTTGCGGACCTTGAAGCCATCAATGCCATTGCGCAACAGACAAGCGAAGCTCTTGACGGACTTTGGTTCACTTATAACATTGTGCCTATTATCGGTCTTATTATTGCTTTGGTTATCTGGAGTTTTTATAAATTGAATGATAAGGATGTTCAGATTATGGCCGATTGCAATATCGGTAAAATCTCAAAACCCGACGCAGAGAAGCTTCTTTCAAAAAAATATTAAAATATTTAAAACCGAGGTTTTTAACAGCCTCGGTTTATTATTAAATTGATATAACATGATTGACAAAGATTGATGAAACTGATATAATATTACACCATAATAACTGACGAAAAGGGGATTGGCATGCAGAATATTTTAGATGCTGTTTATGCAGATTTCAGCGAAAGCGGATATTTGCTTGTTAGAATGGTTCTTGCAGGTTTTTGCGGTGTTATTATTGGCTTTGAAAGAAGCAGACGACAGAAGGATGCCGGTATCAGAACTCATATGATTGTTGCTCTTGGTGCAGCTCTTGCGATGATTGTTTCGAAATATGGCTTTTTCGATTTGCTTCAGTTTGAAGGACTTCGCGCCGATGCTTCAAGAATAGCATCAAATGTTATAACAGGCGTTGGTTTCCTTGGCGCCGGTGTGATATTTGTCAAGGACGTTTCAATTAAGGGTCTTACAACTGCAGCGGGTATCTGGACAACAGCGAGTGTCGGTCTTGCAATCGGTGCCGGTATGTATACAGTTGCTCTGGGTGCGACTCTCCTTATGGTTTTATTTCAGCTTGTTTTTCACAGATTCTTTTCCAGACTCGAGAATACTGTTAATGAATTTACGGTCACTATTGCCGACAGTCTTAACGCGGTTAAGGATTTCAGGTCAATGCTTGAGAAAAACAAAATTCTTGTTGAAAACTGTAAAATGACCAGAAACGATGATTCAACAATTACTCTTGATATCACGATTAAAAAGGCAAGAACGACTTCCATGGATGAAATTCTTCTTATTGCCGAACAAAATGAACACATAATATCTGTTGAAATATAAAAAAAGCTCTGCTTTCAATTATGATTGCAGAGCTTTTCTTTTAATAATTTTCTTTTTTTGTTTGAGGTTTTGAGGATGTTCTTGCGCTTCTTTCAATAAGAACAAGAATAAGGCACCAGAAAGCGGAAAGCAGAACAAAGAGAACGCAAACAAGGATTGCATTATCCATTGCAAAATTAAGAATTCCACCGAGTGCAGGAATAAAATAAGGACTTAATTTACCATAACAAGATGATAACTGAACTGAATACGGATAGCCGACAGAAGATATGGGACTGACTGTAAATGAAGCATTATCTTCTGAGTAAACAGAGATTTCGGTGATTCTTTGAATATCACAGCCTGAAATTCCCGAAGATGCAACAGCGATGAGATCGCCGGGCTGATATTCAGTAACTGCGTGTTTTTTAGAAATGATAAGGTCACCTTCAGAAACTCCGAGAACGTCGATATCCTGGCTCATTGTGTTGAAGCAGACTCCGCCGATATCTGTTCCGCCATTATCAAGGAATATGGAAACGAAACAGCCAAGAACAAATGTTATAACTGTTACACAAAGCATAATAACAGAAATGATTTTTCCTGCCAAAATTCCGCCGCTTTTCTTGGGCTTTTCATTTTCAGGCTCTTCTTTTGCTTCGCCGTAATTTGAATCGGAAAAATCAAGAACTTCCTCATCCTGAGGTGCGCCGACAGGTGCATAAGGCGAAGGCTTCTGTCCGATAGGAACAAGAGGTCTTGCTTTCTTCTTTTCAGGTTCACCCATAGGAGTGTAGATCGGATTTTCCTGAACAGGAGCTTCAACGGGCTTGCTGAAATAATTAACTCCGATTGTTTCGTCGGATTTCTTGGGAGATTCAGTTTTGCTTATTTCAGGAATAAAACTTTTGGATTCTTTATTTACAGAAGAACTTTGACCTTTAATTGAGGAAACAAACTCAAGGTCAAGCTCATCTATGCTTTTAAGCTTGAACTGTTCCATAAAATACTGCCTTTCAATTATTATTTGATCAGATTGCGAAGCGCTGCGCTTTCAGTTGCAAGGCTTTCGCTGAGTTTTGAAATCTTTTCAAGACTTTCGCAGAGCGCTGCGTTGTTATCTGTTGCGACGGGAGCGGCACATTTAGCCTTGAGAGACTTGTTTTCATCTGAAAGTGAACGGCAGATTTTCTTGATTTTTTCGTTGTTGGCTTCTGTAGCCTTAGCATATTCGAAAACTTTTTTGTATTCAGCTTTAAGGACTGTTATGTACTGCTCAACCTGCTCACAGTTGTAACCATTCTGAGCTTTTTGAAATAAATCTTTGTTTTCCATTTTAATTCCATCCTCCAAAGTTATTTAATCGTTAATAATATATCACAATCAAATCTTAATTACAATATTATTTTACAAAATTATAGCTGAAAATATCAAAGTTAACAATTTATGAATATTTTGGATATGATAAGTTTTATATGTTATGAATTCAACTATGCGAATATAATATCAGATGAAGGTTCAAGAACTATTGCTGTTATTCCTGTAAAATAAATGTCGGCTGCATCGCTCTTTGTATGAGCGGTGCAGCCGACATTATATTTCTCTTTTGATTTTTTCTATAATCCTTTTTTCAAGCCTTGATATATAACTTTGAGATATTCCGAGTTCATCAGCAACCTCTTTTTGAGTATATTCTTTTCCTCCGCCTATACCGAATCTCATTGTCATTATCATCTTCTCCTTTTCCCCGAGAGAATAAATGATTTTATAAAGTCGGTTTCTTTCGTCATTTTCTTCAAGATCACGGTAAATATCTTCGGGTTCATTCCCCAGCACATCGGAAAGAAGAAGTTCGTTTCCGTCCCAATCAACATTCAGAGGCTCAAAATATGAAACTTCTGCTTTAAGCGTGTTTGTTTTTCTGAGATACATGAGTATTTCATTTTCGATGCATCTTGATGCGTAGGTTGCAAGCTTTATATTTTTAGAAATTCGGAAGGTGTTGACCGCTTTTATCAGTCCGAGAGTACCGATTGAAATCAAATCTTCAATGGGAATCCCTGTGTTTTCGAATTTTTTTGCTATGTAAACAACAAGCCGAAGGTTGTGAACGATAAGTTCTTCGCGAGCGTTAGCATCTCCGTTTTCGTGCTTGATTAAATAATCCTGCTCAATATTAGGCGGAAGAGGTGGGGGAAGAGATTCCGGGCCGTTGATGTAGTCAACCTCAACGTCAAATAATGCTGTTTTAATTCTGCAAATTAATTTTTTGAATATATTAAAAACTCTGCATGCTTTCTTCATGTTTTCCCCCTTGTGATTTAGCTGAGTAATCGCATAGCGACTCCATGAACGGTGATCCTATTAATGCCGAATATTCTCCGGAAATTATTTTGTTTTCAGTTATTCCGATATATATTCCGTCAGCAATCTGCCGTTTTCCTGAAATGATTATTTCAACGCTGTCTGCCATGAATGCCGGTATTGTTCCGTTTCCGTTTATTGTTGAAAACGGTATCAGTCTGTAGTTTTTCATGTTTTCAATTTTTTTGCCCTCTGTGATTTTATTAATAAATTTTTCGTCAGCAATTATAACCGGTTTTCCCGAAAAGCAATCACAGAGTTTATTTCCCGAATCATAAAGTGCATAACCTTCAACTGTTTTGTTGTTACTGTTGATTTTTATGTTATAAATATATCCGTGAGGAGTTTTATTTTTCAGAAATCCGTTGATGAGATAAATCAGAATATAACATAATACTGAAATTAAAGTGAGAGTCAGAATGTTAATATCAAAATAAACAATTCCGTTATTATAAAGCGATGTTTCAGGAAAAAGAAACAAATTCAATGCAAGCATGATTCCTCCGAATATCATGTTGACTGCAAAAAATGTCATGAAATGTTTAAAAAATGTTTTTAGTGATTTTACTTTAAAAGCTGTCAAAATCAATAAAATCATATAAATGATTTTGATCAATGAATTTATAATCGGAGGAATGTTTTCTATGTATATTATCAGCGAAAAAAGACTTCCTATCAAAGATGCAATAAGCAGTCTGACAGATTTGAAAGAAAACCCTGTCAATAATGCATCTGCCCTGAGCAAAAGATAATTCATCAGAAAGTTAATAATTATCAGTATATCGGCGTATACAACTGTTTTCAATTGTTCACCTCCGTGTCTGTGACAATTATAATCGTGCATTGGATATGAAATTTGTCATTTCAGGGCATAAAAAAATAAATTTCTATTGAATATTAAATTGCGTAAGTATATAATATCCGCAGGAGGATGATTATATGAAAAGTTTTCTTTTTGACACACATATTCACACAAAAGAAGCGAGTTCATGCAGCAGGGTACCTGCTGAAGAGATTGTTAAAAGATATAAAGAACTCGGTTATAATGGTCTTTGCATAACAGATCATGTAAGTGTTCATCAATTCTCAAGACACGGCGGAACATATGAAGAACAGGTTGAAAAATATCTTTCGGGTTACAGAGCAGCAAAGAAATTTGAGGATGAAAACTTCCGTATAATTCTCGGAATGGAAATCCGTTTTCTTGAAAATGATAATGATTATCTTGTTTACGGATTTGATGAGGATTTTGTCAAGAATCATGATCTTATTCATTTTGAGAATCCTGAACAGTTCAGACCATTTGCAGATGAGCATAATCTCATAATTTTCCAGGCTCATCCTTTCAGACAAACCATGACTGTTATCGACCATAGAATGGTTGACGGTATAGAGGTTTATAACGGACATGGCGACCATAATTCGAGCAATGATATAGCATACAGATGGGCAGAAAAATATTCTCTCCGTAAACTTTCAGGATCGGATTTTCACGGAAACCTTACTCTTGAACCCGGCGGAGTTTATTTTGAAGAATATGTTACTGATTCATATCAGGTTGCAGAGGCTTTGCGTAACGGAAAATACGAACTTAAAATTTTTGAAAAATAAAGAAAAGGTGTGCATTACTGCTGTGATGCACACCTTTTTACTAAAAGAATTCTTTTTTTCCTTTTTCGAGCTTGTCTACAATTCTGTCCATTTCTCCTTTGGAACGGACTGAACGAGTCAGCTCGATTATTTTCATTTTTTCATCTTTGTTAAGGTTTGAGAAATTGTTCATTGCTTTGATATTTCTTGTTAATGCCATTCCGAAACCTTGCGGCATACCATTTAAGTCAAACATATATAACACCTCGGTATTATTATGTTTGATTTTGATGATTTTATAAATTATTTTGGGGTTGTTTTTAAAAATTATATATGCTATAATACCATAAATATGGAGAGGTGATAAAAATGAGATACAGAGTGCTCGGAAAAACAGGTGTTGAAGTTTCTGTTCTTGGTTTCGGATGTATGAGATTGCCTGTTACTGAAAACGATGCAATTGACGAAGCGGAAGCAATAAGAATTATCCGTAAAGGCATTGATAACGGAATTAATTATCTTGATACAGCGTTCGGATACCATAATGGTCAGAGCGAAATTCTCGTTGGAAAAGCTCTTAAAGACGGTTACAGAAATAAGGCTTATTTAGCAACCAAACTTCCTTTGTGGAGTGTCAGTTGTGAAGAAGATGTTGAAAAAATTTTCAACGAACAGCTTTCGAAACTTGATACTGACTATATAGATTTTTATCTTCTTCATGCTGTAAATAATGAATCATGGGAAACCAAAGTTCTTAAGTTTGATATTCTTCCGAAACTTGAAAAAAAGCTTGCAGAAGGCAAGATAAAGCATCTCGGATTTTCTTTCCATGATGACCTTGATGTATTCAAAAAAATCATTGATTCCTATGATGGTTTTGAATTCTGTCAGATTCAGTTCAATTATATTGATGTTGACTATCAGGCAGGTATTGAAGGTCTTGAATATGCAGAATCAAAAGGTCTTGGCGTGATTGTTATGGAACCTCTTCTCGGAGGAAAACTTGCAATTCCTCATGAAAAAGTCGCTTCTGTTCTTTCCGATAAAAAGACTCCTGTTGAATGGGCTCTTGATTTTGTCTGGAATTTCCCCGGTGTCGGAATGCTCCTCAGCGGTATGGGAACCGAACAGATGGTTGATGATAATCTTTCATATGCGGATGTTTCATATCCCGGTATGCTTTCCGAAGAGGATTTGAAAATGCTTTCAGATGCCAAACTTGTTTTTGATGAAATGAATCTTGTTCCTTGCACAGGCTGTGAATATTGCATGCCTTGTCCTGTAGGCGTTGAAATTCCGAAGGTATTCTCCGCTTACAACAAGATTACCGAAGGCGGAAGAAGACTCGTTAAGGAAATGTTCCCCGATATTGAAACAAACGCTTCTCTTTGCAAAAAATGCGGAACTTGCGAAAACGCTTGTCCTCAGCATATAAATATTATCGAAATGCTTCGTAAAGTTAAAAATCAATTTTGAGGTGGTTTAAATGAAAATACTTTTTCAGGGAGATTCAATAACCGATGCAGGCAGAGACCGCTCAGATTATCATGAACTCGGCAAAGGTTATCCGTTTTATGCAGCTCAATATATTAAGCAAGATAACCCCGATGTTGATTTTGAATTCGTAAATCTCGGTATCAGCGGAAATCAGACGATTGACCTTGTTAACAGGGTTCAGAGTGATTTTGTAGATATCCAGCCCGATGTAGTATCGATACTTATCGGTATCAATGATACATGGCACAGAGCGGATAACAGAAAATGGCTCGGAAATGATGTTTTTGAGGCGAATTACCGTAAAGTTCTTACCGAAATAAAAGAAAAAACAAATGCAAAAATTATTATTCTTGAACCATTTCTTCTTTACGCTCCTGAGAAAGAATATTTCAGGGTTGATCTTAATCCCAAAATCGATATAATCAGAAAACTTGCAAAAGAATTTGCAGATTTGTATATTCCTCTTGACGGGCTTTTTGCTTCTGCAAGTATCGGTGAGGATGATTTGTGTTGGTCAGAAGACGGAGTTCATCCTAATGATAACGGTTCGGAATTTATCGGCGATATCTATGCTAATGCATTTAATATTTTGTTAGATGAGATGAGTGAACAATGAAAAAAATAAAAGATATACTCAATTATATATTTGTTGACGGACTTTCGGGCATGGCACTCGGTTTGTTTGCTTCGCTGATTATCGGTACAATTATTGAGCAAATTGCCGGATTTATTGATAATGAAATCGGAACATATCTTCTTTTTGTTGCATCTGTTGCAAAATCCCTGACAGGAGCAGGCATCGGTGTAGGTATGGCTTTCAAATATAAAGCAACTCCTCTGACAGGTGTTTCCGCTACTGTTGCAGGTATGGTTGGTGCATTTGCTTCAAAATTGCTTGCAGGTTCTGTTATAACAGATGGCGGTATGCTTTATTCAGGTCCCGGTGATCCATTGTGTGCATTTATTGCTGCATTCTTTGCTATTCAGGCAGGAAAATTGGTCGGCGGAAAAACGAAGCTCGATATTATTGTTACTCCTGCTGTTTCAATAATTACAGGATGCGCTGCAGGACTTTTTATAGGACCTCCTGCATCAAGTGTTACAACATATATCGGCGAAGTTATTAACTGGGGAATGGAACGTCAGCCGATTGTTATGGGTATAGTTGTTTCGGTTGTTATGGGTATATGCCTTACTCTCCCCATAAGTTCAGCTGCGCTCGGAATAATTCTCGGTCTTTCGGGAATTGCAGGCGGTGCTGCTGTTGTTGGATGTAGTGCCAATATGATTGGTTTTGCTGTTGCAAGCTACCGTGAAAATAAGTTCGGCGGTCTTGTTGCTCAGGGCATAGGCACTTCAATGCTTCAAATGCCCAATATAGTCAAACATCCTCAGATATGGATTCCTCCGATTGTTGCCAGTGCAATACTCGGTCCTATATCTTCGGCGGTTTTGAAAATGACTTGCTACGCATCAGGTTCAGGAATGGGAACATCGGGTCTTGTCGGTCAGTTTATGACTTATTCTTCAATGACTGAATCGGGAGTTGACCCCGTTGTTGTTCTTGTTGAAATAGCAGTTATGCACTTTATTGCGCCTGCTCTTATTTCTCTCGCAGTTTCTGAATTTATGCGCAAAAAAAGGTTTATAAGCTTCGGTGACATGGAGCTTAAAAATATGGATTAATTTTATGGAGGTTTTATTATGACAAAGAAATTTACCGCGATTCTTCTCTCTCTTGCTGTTCTTATGTCGGCGTTTGCTATTCCTGCATATGCTGCAACAGAGGTTACATCTGACTTCGAAAGAGGTTTCTATCGTTTTGTTGACAAGCTCCTCGACGCAGTTGTCGGCGGAATCACAAACCTTATTGTTGAACCCCGCAGCTTCATAGACAAAGATGATTATGTATCAGAAAATTTTTATGAAGGCCATAAGCCTGAAGAGTTCCTTTCGGTTCCTGCTGATGGCGCTGAATGGAAACTCGGATATGATAATTCTTCAATTCAGACAGGCAAAGAACTTATCGACGAGCATTATGTAGGCGGAAGTCTTTCAATCACCAAAAAGCTTGCTGATGAAGTAAGAGACGATCAGAAAATCAGAACAGTTGCAATTTCAGATGGTAGAGGCATCAGCATTTTTGCATCTGTTGATACTTTCGGTCTTGCAAATAATGAAGTAAAAGTTATCCGTGAAAAGTTCCAGGCATATGCAGATTCAAAGGGTTGGAATATTACAAGTATTAATATTTCCGCTCTTCATCAGCATAGCTGTGTTGATACATTCGGTCTTAACGGTGATATCGTTGGTGCGCTTTTCACATCTTCTTTCAGAAATCTTCTCGGTCTTGAACTTCCCAGCGGTAAGAATCCTGAGTTCATGGAAAATCTTTATGAAGTTTCTGTTCAGTCTATGATCGATGCTGTTAATGATATGCAGACAGGTAAGCTTTATTTCGGAACAGTTGATGCTTCTGAATATATCAGAGAAAAGCGTGATCCCGAAGTTTTTGACGGCAATCTCAACAGAATCCGTTTTGTTCCTGCAGCTGCAGGTGAAGAAGAAACATGGATTATCAACCTTCCTATCCACTGCGTTGGTAACGGTGCTGCAGGTACAATGGTTACCGGTGACTATCCCTATTACATGGAAGAATACATTAATAAGAATGCAAATGCAAACTTCATGATGATTCTTGGTGCTGAACTTGCAATTTCATCAGAATATCCTGCAGATCTTGTTGCAGATCCTTATTATATGGAAAAATACCCTGATGATGAAGGCTATGCAAGATTGGTATCTTACGGTTATCTTCTCGGTGAACTTGCATCATCAATAACAAATGACGTTGAAATTGCTCCTATTCTCAATATCAGATTTACAGAAGTTTTCGTTCCTGTTGCAAACTCAATTTTCAAGCTTGCTGCAAGAGGCGGTCTTCTTACAAATACAGTTGTTAAGAACGGTCTTGATTATGAAACACCTACAGAAGTTGGTTATCTTGAACTTGGCAGAGACCTTGCAATTGCATTGATCCCCGGTGAACTTGCTCCTGAAATTGCATTCGGCGGTGCAATTACTGCTGAAGATTCATGGGACGGCAAAGAATGGAATTATACTGCTTTTGCAGATGCAACAGATAAAAAGCTTCTTGTTTTTGGTGTCACCAATGACCAGATCGGTTATCTTCTTACCGATAATGACTGGCGCTCATATCTTACCGAAAATGAAGAAATCGTATCAACAGGACCCAAGGCAGGCGCAATTATCACAGCAGCTTATCTTGACCTTTTTAACGAAATCAACTGATTTTATAGATTATATCCGGCGGTGATACTTTGAGCAATAAAAGTTCAATTAAATATGCGCTTAAAGAGACCGACTTGATTCTCTTTCTTCTTTGCCTTTTTACAACGGCGTTCGGAGTTCTGATGGTGCACAGCGCAACAAGAAATGATGCTATTGAAGACGGTTTGCTTTTCAGCAGAGACTGCCTTGTTATGATAGCGGCGGCTTCGGTTGGCATAATTGCATGTGTTATCATTTCTTTTCTGGATTATGATTCAATCGTCAGACTCTGGCCTGTTGCAGGCGGAGTATGTCTTTTACTGCTTCTGATTCTTTTTCCGTTTGGAGAAGGAGCTCCGGGCAGAGAGGACGCAAGATGTTGGCTCAGAGTTATCGATGTCGGCGGATTGGTTGTCAGATTTCAGCCTTCTGAGTTGGCTAAGGTTGGTTTCCTTGTAACTTTTACGGCGCATATTGAAGCTGTAAAAGATAATATCAATTCAATAAAAAATGTTTTACTTCTTTTTGTTCATGCGATTATTCCGGTCGGCGTAGTTATTCTTACGGGCGACCTTGGTTCAGCAATGGTTTTTGCATTCATCTTTATCGGTATGATGTTTGTTTCAGGTGTACAGCTCCGATATTTTGCAGTTGCAATCGGTGGAGTAGTTGCTTTTGTTCCGTTGATTTGGACAAAATTTCTTGCATCATTTCATAAGTACAGAATTCTTGCTATCTACTATCCTTCATCGCTTAGTGAGGATGTTTATGAAAAGTTTATTTATCAGCAACAAAGAGGGGTAAATGCGATCGGTTCGGGTCAGTTCTGGGGTGACGGACTTTTTAAAGGAACCTACACTCAGTCTGCAACCGGTGTTCCTGTTAACGAAAGTGATATGGTGTTTACCGTTGTTGGCGAAGAACTCGGATTTGTCGGCGCGGCAGGAATTCTTCTGGTTATGGTTTTTATAATTGTAAAGATTGTTTCTGTTGGCAAGAAATCCGTTAATCTTTCAGGAAGTCTTCTCTGTTTCGGAACGGCATTCATGATTGGTTCACAGACGATTATTAATATCGGAATGTGTCTTAAACTTTTTCCTTGTATCGGTATTACACTTCCGTTTCTCAGTGCAGGCGGTTCCTCAAATCTTTGTGTCTATTTTGCGATCGGAATAGTTATGAGTGTTTATCGTTATAACTGTTATCGTGAACCTGTTAATTTCCGTTTGACACATCTCAGCACTCCGTTTTCCGAAGCATAATTACATTATATTATTCAGAGACTTGCAGGGAATGATTTCTTTGCAAGTCTTTTTTGCGGAATTCTTATTTGAATTTACAATATATTGATAATTAATTGTTTTGTTTACTTGACAAATCACCAAATATAGTATAAAATCAATAATAATTATGTTTAATGGGTTAAAAGGCTTATTTTTTCAGAAAATACATTATATATGATTGGAGTGGATTACAAGTGAGCGAAAACATGATTCAATATGTTGCCGCTGCTTCAAACGGTGATACCGATGCAATGGCAAAGCTCTATTCCAGAACTTTGAAGGCTTCTTATTTCCTTGCTTCAACTCTCAGCAATGATAAGGATGCAGCTCTTGAAATTACTAAGAAAGCATATGCAAAAGCTTTCTGCACAATCAATAAGCTTAAGAAGCCTGAGGCTTTTGAAATCTGGATGAAGCAAAATGTTGCTCTTGTCTATAAAGAGGGAGTTAAGTTTGTTTTCGGCGATGCCGATGCAGGCGCTGTTGAAAATTCATCAGAATTTCTTTCGGAAGATGCATATAATAATGAAGAAATCAGCGCAGGGATTCTTGAAGCTATTTCAGGACTCAGTCCTGAACTCCGTGCGGCTGTTGTGCTTCATTATAATAACGGAATGCCTGTTAATGTTCTTGCTAAATTTTTTGGCGTTTCAGAAAGTACGGCAAATGCATTGCTCGGAAAGGCAAGAGGTGCAATTCTCAACGCTTCTGCCCTCGATTCTTCTTCAGCTGAGAATGGCACATTGCCGGTTCTCACAAAGATTTTTCAGCGTGCTGCAACATCAGCGGCAATTGAAAATTCAGATGTTCGTGATATTTTCATTTATGCAATTGATGCTTTCCAGGCTGCAAAACCCATCGAAACTGTTGAACCTGCAGCGGAAGAACCGGTTCAGGAAGAAACTCCTGCAGAACCGGAACAGACAGAGGTTGTTACTCCTGTAATTCCTGAAGACAGCAATGTTATTTCTTTCAAGCGCAAGATTAGCGAAATTCTTGACGGAGAAAGCATTACTTCAGAAGAACCGGTTGAGGAACCGGCTTCTGAAAATGATGACGAAGTTGATGTTCCTGCTTTTGTTTCCGAAGATAAAACACAGGAAGCTATTGATCATTTTTCTGATTACGATAATCATGATGATAGTTTTGTTAAAGAAACTGCTCCAAAAAAGAAATTTGATATAAAGAACATTAAGATAAACAAAAAATTACTTGGAATTGTTTGTGCCGCACTTGCTGTAATTGTTGTTCTTGTAATTGCAATTTCAGGCGGTAACAGTTCTGACAAACCTTCGGTTGATGATGATAAATCAAACGTTGTCGAAACTCTTTCTGCAACTTATGATTGGCGTGCAGGCGGATTTGAAGAATGCATCGAAATCAGCTATCTTGATGAAAATTGCCTTTCTTTCAAGTCGGTTGTAACAGGAAAATACGGTCTTATGGATTATCAGGGCAATGTTATTCTTCAGCCGAATTATAATGGTTTCAGACAGTGCCGAACAGGCAGAGATTATACAGGCAACGGTTATTATCACAGCCTTGTTATAATGGATGCAGGTGAATATAAATTCAGCGTAGTCAACGGTAGTGTAGTTATCGAAGAAGATCCTCATATGGATCATATTCTTCATACAGATGAACTTGGAGATAAATCCTATGACGAACGTGACCGTTATTTTGAAGGTTATGCTGCCGCAAGAAAAGACGGTAAGTGGGGTTATGTAAGTCAGGAAAAAGATAAGAAAGTTATTTCTTATGAATACGAAGCAGTAAATGAATATGCTTCCGCACTTGATTATGCAGGAAGTGATTATTGCAGACCTGTTACCGACGGTCATATTGCTGTTAAGAAAAACGGTATGATGGGTATTATCAATCTTGATAATGATATCGTTGTACCTTTTGAATATTCAAATATCATGCCCGGTAAAAACGGCGTATTTGTTGCTTGCAAGAGCGGTACATGGGGTGTTATCCTTATCGGTGATGCAATAAGTTCATTTGGCGGAATTAATATTAATATTGAACCCGTTTCACCTGATGTTAATTCAGAAGATACAACATCATCTTCAAGTGAGTATGACACATATAAAGTTATCTCCGATAACGGCGCTAACATCAGAGAAGATGCAGGCGCAGATTATGATAAGATCGGTTCGCTTGAATATGGCGATACAGTCAGAGCTTACGATTCAAAGAGAGCTGATAACGGCAACAAGTGGATTAAAGTCAGACACGAAGGAAAATATGGTTGGGTTGCAATAAGCAATCTTGAAATTGTTTCCGAATAATTATATTAACAAGCGATGATAAGGAAGAATTTATCGTTGACTCCCAGAGAGTCGGTCACTTGGCTGGAATGACCGATGAGTTAAAAAACGATGAAAGGCCGCCTTTGAGCTCCGTTTCGAAGAGTTACGGCGTTTCCTGCGTTAAAGGAATTGAGTGGTGCAGTTTGCACAATTTGGGTGGTACCGCGGCGTAAGCCGTCCCATAACCGAATTGTGAAACTGCACCTTTTTTTAGATTATTAAAATAAATTATCGGGATTTTATCCCTCAGGAGGAATTATTATGAAATGGATGGGACTTAACGAAATCAGAGAGAAATATCTTTCATTCTTTGAGTCAAAAGATCATTTGAGAATGCCCAGTTTTTCGCTTGTGCCTCAGGGCGACAAGAGCCTTTTGCTTATCAATGCAGGTATGGCACCTCTCAAAAAATACTTTACGGGAGAACTTACTCCTCCCCGTAACAGAGTGACAACTTGCCAGAAGTGTATCCGTACACCTGACATCGAAAGCGTTGGTATTACAGCTCGTCACGGAACTTATTTTGAAATGCTTGGTAACTTCTCGTTCGGAGATTATTTCAAGCGCGAAGCAACTCGTTGGGCATGGGAGTTTTGCACAGAAGTTATGGAAATGCCTGCTGACAGAATTTACATCAGCGTTTACGAAGAAGATGATGAGGCATACGATATCTGGACAAAAGAAGTTGGTATCGCTGAAGACCATATGGTAAGATTCGGTAAGGCTGATAACTTTTGGGAGCACGGCGCAGGTCCTTGCGGTCCTTGTTCTGAGCTTTATTTTGACAGAGGCGAAAAATACGGTTGCGGTTCACCTGACTGTAAGGTCGGTTGTGAATGCGACAGATATATTGAATTCTGGAACAATGTTTTCACACAGTTTGATAATGATGGTAACGGAAATTACACCAGACTCAAGAGCTGTAATATTGATACAGGTATGGGTCTCGAAAGACTTGCATGCATCATGCAGGATGTTGACAATATTTTTGAAGTTGATACCGTTCAGAACATCATGAAGCATGTTATGGAAATTTCAGGTATCAAGTATCATGAAAACGAAAAGAACGACATTTCTCTTCGTGTTATTACTGACCATATCAGAAGCACAACCTTCATGATCGGTGACGGCGTTATGCCTTCAAATGAGGGCAGGGGATATGTTCTTCGCCGCCTTCTCAGAAGAGCTGCACGCCACGGCAGACTTCTCGGAATTCAGGGTACCTTCCTTTCAGATGTTTGTGAAACTGTTATCAAGGAAAATTCAAATGCTTACCCCAACCTTGTTGAAAAGCGTGACCTTATTGTTAAGGTTATCAAAGCCGAGGAAGAAAGCTTTAACAAGACAATTGATACAGGTCTCAGCCTTCTTGAAAATATTATCGAAAATATGGATTCGAAGGTTCTCAGCGGTGCAGATGCATTCAAGCTTCAGGATACATTCGGTTTCCCCATCGACCTCACAAAAGAGCTTCTTGAAGAAAGAGGCATGAGTGTTGATATCGATGAATACAAGCGTCTTTATGCCGAAAGCCGTGCAGCAGCAAGAGCAGCCCGCAAGGACGCAGGCGCTGAAGCCTGGAAGGGCGGTGCAGCATCACTTAAGGATATCGCCGCAACCGAATTCCTCGGCTATACCGATTATGCTTGCGAAGCAACCGTAAAGGCTCTCGTTGTTGACGGCGAAAGAGCCGATGTTGCTGATGCGGAATCCAATGTTGCTCTTGTTCTTGACAGAACTGTTTTCTACGGCGAAAGCGGCGGTCAGGCAGGCGACTGCGGTATTATTAAGACTGCTAACGCTTCGTTCGAAGTTAAAACTACAAATAAGACTGCTGACGGAGTTGTTCTCCACATCGGTAAGATTGTTGACGGCGACAGCATTTCCGTCGGCGATACCGTTAAGGCTGAAAACTGCCGTGTTGCAAGAGAAGCAACTGCAAGAAACCATACTGCCGCTCATCTTCT
>JAZQTZ010000014.1:0-50069 GCA_045631105.1 Acutalibacteraceae bacterium | reverse complement strand
ATCAGAGAGCTAAAATCTTCACAAAGATAGGCAGAGAGATTGCGGTTGTTGTTCGTGAAGGCGGTCCCGACCCCGCATCAAACTCAAAGCTTAAGGACGTTATCGCAAAGGCTAAGGCAAACAACGTTCCCAACGACAATATCGAAAGAATCATCAAGAAAGCTGCAGGCGAAACAGGCGGCGCTGATTACGAAGAAATCATGTACGAAGGCTACGGTCCTTCAGGCGTTGCAGTTATCGTTGAAGCTCTTACAGATAACCGTAACCGTACAGCAGGCGATGTTCGTCACTATTTCGACAAATACGGCGGAAACATGGGCATGAGCGGATGCGTTTCATTCATGTTCTCAAAGCAGGGCGTTCTTATTGTTGAAGCAGAAGGCGTTGACGAAGATAAGCTCATGGAAGATGCTCTTGAAGCAGGCGCAAGCGACTTCATCACAGATGAAGAAGGCGTTTTCGAAATCAGAACAGAACCCAACGATTGCGGTGCAGTAAGAGAAGACCTTGAAGCAAAAGGCTACGCTTTTGTTTCCGCAGAAGTTGAATATGTTCCCTCAACATACACAGCTCTCACCAATCCCGACGATATCAAGAATATGTCAAAGATGCTTGAAATGTTTGAAGATAACGACGACGTTCAGGCGGTATGGCACAACTGGGAAAACGCAGACGACGCTGAATAATTAAAAGCAAAACGGCAGGATTTAACTCCTGCCGTTATTTTTATCTGCTGTTTGCTGTGTTTACGATGCCGAAATAGAATTCTTCAAAGCCATCGGGATAGTCCTTTGTTCCGCAGAAATCAAAGTGATCCATGCCCGTCATGGGCTCAAAATAATACCATCTGCCGGGTTTGATTTTGTTGCCTTTTTCAATTTCTGCCGCATAATTGAGTGCCGTTTTTTCGTCGCATGAGGGATATCTTGCCGATGCAAGAGGCACTATTCCGTCATTTTTTGCCCAGTCGCCTTCAATTTTTATTCCGTCAACGGTTTTACCCTTCGTAGACGCAAGCATCATTGATGAGATATAGAAAATAATACTCAGTCCTTTATCGGGAAGCTCAAATTCCGTTATATCCCATGTGTTTTCGGTTGTGTAGGAATAGTAATATGTGTTGGGTGAAAGCTTGATTTTTTCGTTAAGCTCCGCCGCACCTCTGAGAGTCATATCATAACCGCAATTATCGTTGCTTTTACAATAGCTGTTTATTCCGTCAATACTGAAGCAAGCACGGAATTCATCCTGCTTCGGGGTGAGTCCCATATGGCCGAGCTGGAATGCAAAAACAAGAAAATCGTTGCCGAATACCATTCCTATCATGTTGAGTACGGTTGCCATAAGTACCATTGTGAATTCGGGGTCAACAAGCTGATTTGCAACCTGTGAACCGTTATGGGGGGCAGAAAGAGTGATGCAGGAATGAATGCAATCATGTCCGCCTTTGAAAAGAGGACTTGTATCCTTACCTGTTGCGGCAATTTCATCGGCATCTCCGAAAGTGATGAGAGATGTGAAAAGTCTTACCGTTGCACCGCCGAAAGAGTGACCCACAAGATTGATTTTATCCTTTAAATTCCAGGGTTCACCCATTGTTGCCTTACCTTCATAGCTGAATCCGTATCTGTCATGACCGTGCTCTTTTGAATGCGCCTCGCCGTAGTCAACAACCGTTCCCGTAAGCTGTGCATAAAGCTCGCAAGCTCTGTCCCACGCACTGCTGAGAGGTCCGACAGACGGTGCATAAGCTTCAACACCGTTTTCATTCAGAATTTTTATAATATCTGTTTCCGAACCGGGCATAAGTCCGCCTCCCCAATAAGGCGAAAGCGAATAATACGGGGTTTCACTTCCCCAACCGCCCATTCCGTGAACAAATATATAGGGATAGTTGGTTTTGCCGTTTTTGATTTCAGCTGCACTCGCAGGAATCGCCGCAACGCCAAAAATCATCGCAACCGTCAGAATAACCGCAATTATTTTTTTCATAATAAACTCCTTTCGGTTTTATATACTTTGATTTTAACCTATCATTATTTTTGTGTCAATTGTACAATTACAATTAAATGTTAAAAATATTTTTTATTAATTACTTGAAATATTATAAAAAAATGGTAAAATTGTTTTGATTAGGCAAAATACAATTTCAGGAGGCAATAATATGGCAAAATTTTTATTCTCCGCATTTGCAGATGAAGCATCGCCCGATATTCTTGAGCAGATAGCTGCCTGCAAAGCAAACAACATTGAATACATCGAACTCCGCAATGTCAACGGCAAAAACATCTCAAATTTCACCGTTGAAGAAGCGGAAGACCTCAAAAAGCTCCTTGATGAACACGGAATCAAAGTTTCCTCAATCGGTTCTCATTACGGCAAAATCGAAATCGACGATGACTTTGAGCCTCATTTCGAAGCTTTCAAGCAGACTGTTGAAGTTGCAAAGGTTCTCGGCACAAAATATATCAGAATGTTCAGCTTCTTCTTCACAAAGGGTCAGAGCATCGAAGAATATAAGGATGAAGTTTATAAGCGTCTCACAGCAATGGTTGACTACGCTTGCGAACACGAAGTTCTCTGCTGCCACGAAAACGAAAAGGGCATTTACGGCGATATTCATGAAAGATGCCTTGAACTTGCAGAGCATTTCGGTGATAAGCTCGGTTGCATTTTCGACCCCTCAAACTATATTCAGTGCGGATGTGATACCGCTGAAGGCTTCAAACTTCTCAAGGATCACATCACATATATGCACATAAAAGACTGCATCGCAGAAATCGATACAGTTGTTCCTGCAGGCGAAGGCGACGGTCATCTTGAAGACATCATCAAGGCTCTTGATCAGGAAGAGAAAGTCTATTTCCTTTCAGTTGAACCTCACCTGAGAGTCTTTGAAGGTCTTGATAATCTTGAACCCGACGACTCAACCGCATCAAAGATGAACAGCAAGTTTGTTTATCCCGACAACAAAACATCGTTTGCGGCAGCTTGCACAGCAATTCACGAAATCGTAAAGAAAGTTCAGCCCGTAAGATTCGGCATTATCGGTGTAGGTAATATGGGCCGTTCACATATCAACATGCATCTTAAAGGCGCTCATAAAGAGCTTCGCATAACCGCTTGCGCAGATATCGACCCCAAGAGACTCGAAGGCGCAAAAGAGCTCATGCCCAACATCAAAACATATAATTCCGCAGAAGAACTCATCGACAGCGGTGAAATCGACGTTGCTCTTATCGCAACTCCTCACTATGACCACTCCCCCATCGCACAGTATGCACTTTCAAAGGGCGTTCATGTTCTCACAGAAAAACCCGCAGGCGTTTACACAAAGCAGGTAAGAGAAATGAATGAAGCTGCCGCAAAGACAGACCTTGTTTTCGGCATCATGTATAACCAGCGCACAAACTGCGTTTACAGAAAAATGCGTGAACTTGTTCAGAGCGGTGAACTCGGCGAAATCAAGAGAGTAAGCTGGATTATCACCGACTGGTACCGCACTCAGGCATATTATAATTCAGGCGGATGGCGTGCAACATGGGCAGGCGAAGGCGGCGGTGTTCTCCTTAATCAGTGCCCCCACAACCTTGACCTCTGGCAGTGGATTTGCGGTCTTCCCGTTAAGGTAAAGGCTTTCGTTCACGAAGGAAAGTGGCACAACATCGAAGTTGAAGACGATGTTACAATCTATGCCGAATACGCAAACGGCGCAACAGGCACATTCATCACAACAACAGGCGACTGCCCCGGCACAAACCGTTTTGAAATCACTCTTGACGGCGGTAAGCTCGTTTGCGAAAACGATAAGCTTATGCTTTATAAACTCAAGGGTCTCACATCCGAACATTGCGCTAATGCAGAAGAAGGCTTCGGCTGGATTGAAGGCGAATGGATCGAGGTTGAAACCGACGGCAGAAACAAACAGCATTCCGAAGTCTGCAACAAATTTGCTGCTGCAGTTCTCCGCGGCGAAGAGCTTGTTGCGAGAGGTGAAGAAGGCATCAGAGGTCTTTCAATCTCAAATGCGGCTCATCTTTCCGCATGGCTCGGAAAAGAAATCGAACTCCCCGTTGATGAAGACGTTTATTATGCAGAGCTTCAGAAGAAGATTGCTGCAGGCAAAGCGGAAAAAGATGTTGTTGTTGAAGCAATTCAGGGCGATATGTCCTCCACTTTCTGATTGAAAGGAAGCAATACTATGAAAGTTGCTGTTATCGGCTGCGGCGGAATCTCATCAATGCATTTAAAGGCATTGAAAGATAATCCCGATACGGATATCGTTGCCGTTGCCGATATAAAATCCGAAAGAGCCGACAAAGCCGCCGATGAATACGGTTCAAAGGCATATTATGATTTTGATGAACTTCTTGAAAAAGAAACGCTTGATGCAATTCATATATGCACTCCGCATTATCTTCACACGGCTATGGCAATAAAAGCTCTTGATAGGGGTATAAATGTTTTAACCGAAAAACCTTGCTCCGTTTCAGCCGATGAGGTTGATGCTCTCCGCAAGGCACAGAAAGAAAGCGGAATGCAGGTCGGCGTCTGCTTCCAGAACAGATATAATAACTGCGTTCAGCGTGCAAAAGAAATTATCGCATCAGGCACTCTCGGCAGAATGCTTTCAGCCCGTGCTTTTGTGACATGGAGCAGAGGCGAAGATTATTATTCCGATGACTGGCACGGCACTCTCGAAAAAGAATGCGGCGGCGTGCTTATCAATCAGTCCATACATACGCTTGACCTCATTGAGCATCTCTGCGGAAAATGCAGAAAAGTTACCGCTCATGTTTCAAATGACCATCTGAAAGGTATAATTGAAGTAGAGGATAACGCAAGCGTTCTTATGGAACTTGACAGCGGCATAACTGCGATGATGTATGCCACAACGGCTTACGCTGAAAATTCGGATGTTTTCATTGAAATTTCATTTGAAAACGGCAAGCTCCGTTTTGAGGGTGACAGACTTTACACCATCGATAAAAACGGCGATATTACAGAAGCCTGCGAAAGACCCGAAGCGGTTTATCACGGACAGAGCTATTGGGGTGTCGGTCATTCCATTCTTATCAATGATTACTATGACTGCCTGAAATCGGGCAGAAAATTCGATATTGATGCCTTTGAGGGCGGCAATGCGGCAAAGCTTGTTTTTGCCAGCTATGAGTCCTCCAAAAAAGGCGAAAGCGTTGAAATTCTTTGATTTTTAAAGGAGAAAAATATGTTTCACGAAAATTTGAAAGGCAGAGTAGCCGTTATAACAGGCGGCGGCGGTGTTCTTTGCAGCGGTTTTGCAAAGGACCTTGCAAAGCTCGGCGTTAAGGTTGCCGTTCTCGATTTGAGAGAAGAGGCTGCACAAAAGGTTGTTGATGAAATCACCGCAGAGGGCGGCGTCGCTCTTGCAGTAGGCTGCAACGTTCTCGAAGCTGAAAGCCTTGAAGCTGCAAAAGCAAAGGTTATTGCAGAGCTCGGAGTTTGCGATATTCTTATCAACGGTGCAGGCGGTAACTCCCCTCTCGGCACAACAACAAAGGATACTCTTGAACTTAAGGATATGGCTGAAAAAGCAGAGGGCGTCAAAACCTTCTTTGACCTCGATGCAAAGGGCATTGAATTCGTTTTCAACCTCAATTTCCTCGGCACTCTTCTTACAACACAGTGCTTTGCAAAGGAAATGGTTGGCAGAGAAAACGCAACTATTCTCAACGTTTCCTCAATGAACTCCTTCAAGCCTCTCACAAGAATCCCCGCTTATTCGGCGGCTAAAGCAGCTATTTCAAACTTCACACAGTGGATGGCTGTTCACTTTGCAGAGGTCGGAATCAGAGTTAACGCAATCGCACCCGGATTCTTCTCAACAATCCAGAACGCAAAGCTTCTTTATAACGAAGACGGTTCACTTACTGAGCGTTCAAACAAGATTATCACCCACACTCCCATGCGTCGTTTCGGCGTTCCCTCGGATTTGACAGGTGCTCTTGTTTTCCTTTGTGACGAGCAGTATTCAGGCTTTGTGACAGGCGTTGTTCTTCCCGTCGACGGCGGTTTCTCCGCTTATTCGGGCGTATAATTCAAAACTGACATAAAATTAACCGGCAGGTTTTATCCTGCCGGTTGTTTTTGTATTACTGCACTATATTTTTCTTTGCCTTTCGCTTTTTGATAAGCTTCTTTATAATGATTATCGCAACAATCGCAATCACAACAACGGGAATAATCACGGGAATTCCGCCGATTATTGCAACGACAAAATCTCCAAGTCCTTCCTTGAGATTATCGATATTATCAAGGAATTCGTTCTTGATTCTCTGCCAGAGAGTGGGCTCTGTTTCGCTGACTCTTTCAACCTCATCGATATTGATAGTCACCGTGCTGTAGCTGACTCTGTTTTCAAGCACACGAAGCTGTGCGGTATAGTTTTCAATCTGATAATTGACCTCGGAAAGTCTTTCCTGAATTGCAAGCACATTTTCAAGAGAAGCCGCTTTTTCAAGAAGATTTGTGAGGGTTGCTTTTTCTGTTTTATATGCGGAAATTCTGCTTTCGATATCAACATATTCAAGTGTCACATTCTGCTGTGTTTCTGTTTTTGAAGTGATTTTTCCGTTTTCCTCAGCCGAAGCCATAAACGAATCAAGCTTATCTGCAGGAATTCTCAGAACATATGTTGAATGACGGTTTGAGTTATAATATCCGCCCATGTTTGCATCCGATTTTTCAACATAGCCGCCGTTTGCAACAACATTTGCGGTAAGACCCGAAATATATTTGTCATATTCCTTGGTCTGAACATAGGCTTCAACGGTTTTGATTATTTTTTCGTTGTTTTTCTTGGGTGATTCACCGTTTTCATTAGGTACAGAATCGGACTGAAGCTCAAGCTTTCCGTTAAGCGATTCTGAAGTGTTATAGAATATTCCGCCTGCGCTGTCTGCGGCAGAATAAAATTCCATTTCCTGAACTGCCATGTCATTTGATGCTTTCGAACCGCATGATGCAAGGGATAATGCGAGAACAACGCAAAGGATTAACACAAGAATTTTTTTCATTTCAATCACCTTTCTTTTCTTTTTATTGTTATGTAATTGTTAAATTTCTTCAAAACCATTGACATTTTAGCGAAAATGTGTCAGTAATATAATATAGTATATTATGGGAGGATTTTCAGATGAAGAAATTAATTGCTCTGGCAGTTGTTCTTGTAACGGTTATTTCTCTTTCTGCTTGCAAGACAAAAGAACTCAGTCCTGAAGAAAAACAGTCAAAATATGCTGAAGCGGAATCCGAAAGAGTTGCCGCTTCGCTGCAAGCTGAAAATGACTACATAGACGGTGTTCATGAATATTCTGACAATGAAATCGGTAAAACCGTAAAGGGCAAGAAGCTCGTTATCAGAGCAGAAAGCTCAATGGGATATAAGTACCTTGTTTTCGAATTCAACAAAAAAGGCAAAATGACAAAGCGCCTCAGCTATGAATTCTATGATTCAATCGAAAACTACGAGGTTCAGGCAGAAATCAAAGAAGACCGTAAAAGAAAACTTGTTGACACAGATGACAAAGCAAGAATGGTTGTTTACAAGTACGAAGAAGTTTGGGAACAGACCTTTGATGAGCTTTATGACGGTTATTCCAAACCCGAAGTCAACGAACTCGGTTACTCAATTGTTGAATAATCAAATCCGCAAGCCGTCCGTATGGGCGGCTTTTTTTAATCTGCAAGATAATATTCATTTATTTTTTCTCTGTCAAAACTGTATATTATTTCTGCATTAAAAATTTCGGAACTTTCTCCCATAGAGTTGATATATGCTTCGTAAGCTTTGTTTGCCGAATCGAAATCTTCTCTTGTTATTCCGAAATGCTCAACAAACTGAAGCATAGCCATTCCGCCCGATGCTTCAACGGTTTTCTCCCATTTTTTATATTCACCGTAATCAACAAGCCACACAAACTGCGACGGGATAACAGAATATATTTCCCTGTAAACTCCGCTGTTGAACAAAGCTTTTGTTTCAACAGTCACGCTCTGATTCTGCACGGAAACAACGCAGTCGGCTAAACAATCCTCTTCAATATACATTTCCCGGTCAGCCGCAGCATTGTTATTATAAAAACCTTTCCCGTTTTCAGGCGCAGCCATATCTGCTGTTTTGCTTGCTCTGAAAATAAATCCCGGAGAAAAGATAACAACAAATACTGCTGCAGCAACGGGAATCCAGAGCTTATAGTTGAAGCTTTTTTTCTTTTGTTTTTCACAAGCTTCAATAATTCTCTCATGCTGAATTTCGCTGAGCTTTATTTCCTCGACTGCGGGTTTTATTTTTTCAAAATCCATGTTATCTCGCCTCCTTTTCATAAATTTCTTTAAGCGCTTCCCTGCCCCGTTGCAGACGTTTCTTGACCGCCGCTTCCGTTATTCCGAGCATGGGTGCAATTTCCCGAGCCTTATAGCCCTCAACATAATGAAGATGAATAACTATTCTGTATTTATCTTCAAGCGAAACCAGCGTTTCGAGGATTTGCGCATTATCCTCGCAGACACCGAGATTCCGTATTTCGTCAAGGCTTACAAAGCTCTGATGTTTTCTTTTTCTTAATATGTCTTTACATATGTTTGATGCAACACGAATCAGCCATGCTTTTTCATGCTCCGAATCATTGAAATCGGGAGCCTTTTCAACATACCTCAGAAAGCATTCCTGAACCGCATCGTTTGCATCCTCCCTGTTGCCCGTCATGACGGAACAAATCCGATAAAGACTGTTTCCGTATTCATCGACCGCTCTTCGGGCATCGGGAATTAACTTTTCTTTTCTCATGGGCAAATCACCGCCCCCTTTACTTTATACACGAAACAAAGCCATAAAAGGTGACAAAAAACAAAGCATTCCCGTAAAAAAACAGGAATGCTCATTTTTATTTTGCATAAACCTTAAGAATTTCGCCGATATACATTTTATGATAGTCCTTTTTGGCATAGTTATCCTCAATTGAACCGTCGATAAAACCTGCAGGGTCAAGGAACTGCGAAGCCATCTTGCGGCAGACAAGAGTATATTCAGCCTCTTCGAACGTTACGCCGCCGTCAACAAAAACGGGAGTGAAACCGCATTCCTTTGCCTTATCGATATCCCTGCCGCTTTTTGAACCGCAGATACGGAGTTTATCCTTATATTCGGGCGCATAGAACGAGATTGTAAAAACATCTTCTTTTTCGGTGAATTCATAGGTGTAACGCTGAGGACGGATAAAAATAAAAACAGCATCCTTACCCCAGATTTCGCCGAGTGCACCCCAGCTGACAGTCATTGTGTTGAATTTATCTTCGTTTCCCGCCGTAACAAGTCCCCAGCCGTCGGAGATAAGCTCAGGTGCGCTGATTTTTATATCTCTGATGTTTATTTCTTTCATAATTGCCTCCCGTATATTTTTCTATGGTATATTATATCATAAAATATATGCCTCAGGCAACGGATTATCCCTGAATTTTTTATGAATTTTCAAAAATTCATTTGAACTTTTCATCAATAAGTGGTAAAATATAAATCTATATAAAATAAAGGAGGTTACCTGAATGTCAGATGAAAACATAAAGGGTATACCCGAAGAAGAAACAGCAGAACTTCAGGAAGAAATCGCTGAAGAAGTTTCGGAGGAAACAGCAGAAGAATCGATTGAAGAAACTGTTGAAGAATCGGTTGAAGAAGCAACGGAAGAAGTAACAGAAGAAGTTGTTGAAGATTCCGAGAAATCCGATGAAAGCGAAGAAGAAGTTTCCGAAGAAGAATCCGAAAAAACAATCGACGAAGAAAATCTTTGTCCTTATTGCGGAGAAAACGAAAAAGCTGAAGACAACGACTATTGTGCAGAATGCGAAGTTGCCATGCTTTCAAGAAAAATTCCGTTCTTTGCATGGTTAGGCGGTCTTGCAGCAGTTTGTGTCAGCGTTTTCGCTCTTGCACTCGTTTTTCTTCTCATGGCGCCTTCTATCCAGGTTGCCAAAGCAGATAAATATGCAAACGATAACTGCTGGTATTCAGCATATGAAGAATATTCCGCCGTTGCATCGGTTGTTGAAGAACTCTCATCCATTCTCGGCGGCGAATCACCCTTCGTTAAAACAGGATCAGGTCTTTCCGTTAAAAAATTCGATGCTTTCGCAAACTACACAACTCCTCTTGATGCATTCTATGTTGAAGGAGCGAATGTTGAGCATCTCAGAGATAAGAATAATCTCACAATGAAAAAGCATTTTGAGATTTATGATGAATATATGTCATCATACGAGATTGTTTCTGCTGCTCTTCAGGAAAAATTTGGCGCTAACGCAAATCCCGGAGCAGAAGAGATTCAGGCCGTTGTTGAAGAACTCCGAGGCACAGAAGGTCTCAGCGACATCTGGCTTGATTATTACCATCTCACCTTTGCATATGATTTTAATGAGTCTGACGAAATCAAGCTCGGCTATCTCAAGGCAATCGATGAAAACGCGAAGAAATCCGACATCGATTATTCATGGCTTTACTATACCGAACTTGCAGATTTCCTTTATAAATCAGATGATTACGAGGGTTCATCCGAATTCCTTGATAAGATGATCAAAAAAGACAGATCAAACTTCGGTGCATATGAACTCAAGATGCGCATACTCCTCAAAACAAAGGGGCTCGAGGAAGCAAAGAAGCTTCTCGACGAATTCCTTGTCTATAACGAAGATATGGATACAGCTTACATTCTTGAAATAATGTATCTCCGCTGTGCAAAGGAATACGACAAAGCTATTGAGCTTTGCACAG
The DNA here is from genome assembly GCA_045631105.1 of Acutalibacteraceae bacterium. GTDB lineage: Bacteria > Bacillota > Clostridia > Oscillospirales > Acutalibacteraceae > CAG-177. Next base: position 39,265 of record JAZQTZ010000014.1, on the reverse strand, counting down.
AAGCTCTTGAAGCATACGGTTCTGCTCCCGAACTTAACCGTCAGCTTGCTCTCGTCTATCTTCTCAAAGGAGACTATGACAAGGCTTATGACTCGGCTTACACCGCATACAGCAACGCTATTTATATTGCAAATTATTATCAGGACGAAAGCTCATTGACCCTTCAGCTCTATAACACGGTTTATCTCTGCTCTTATCTTGAATCCGAATTCGGAAGCATGACCGCAGAAAACACCGCTGATATCAGTGAACTCCTTAACAATCTCGAGGTTTTCGCAGAAACAGAATCCGTTGCTGATGTAATCAGCGGCAAAAAGACTGTTGAACAGGTTCTTACGGAAGGAGAGTTTGATTTAATATGAGAACACTTTATATAATTACCAGAATTCTCACCTTCCCCGGTGCATATCTCAGAGGCTTCTGGGAGCAACTCACCTGCAAGATTCTTGCACTCCCCGTTGAAATTCCCGGCTATCTCAGAATAGATGAAGCATGCAGCCATGTTGAACACTCTCTTGCAAAAAAAGGTTTTTCGTCATATCTCATGGCAACGGGCGCAGGATTCATGAATTTCATGACGGGTCTCCCCATCTTCCTTGCAGGCTTTATGAATCTTCGTTATATGGGAATTACCCACCATGACGACCTCGGATTTTTCATTTTCTATGTTCTTATGACATATGTCGGTTTTTCGATGCTTTGCAACATCTTCCCTCTTGTTGAAGATGCAATGAATCTCTGGGATGTTGCGTATAAGCAGAAGAATATGAATATCATAGGAAGAATTCTTTTTGCAATCCCCTCCGCAATCACATATGCAGGTGCATTTCTTGAAAAATACTGCATCACATTTATTGCTCTTGCAGTTGCAGTTATTCTTTGGTTTGTTATCTGATTTTAAAGGTGTCGGCTTCGGACGGCACCTTTTCTGTTTCCAAATCTAAAGGCACAAAAAGATAAAACGGGCTTTACCAAAAACTGTAAAGCCCGTTATTTTTCACCCTAAAAAAGCAAAAACGGAGATAATCTCTTTCGAAATTTCTCCGTTTAAAGCTAACTTTAACTCTGACTTATGCTTCCTTAACAACTACCTGCTTGCCGTTGTAATAACCGCACTCGGGGCAAAGTCTGTGAGTTCTCTTGTACTCACCGCAGTTTGAGCACTTTTCAAGCTGGGGAGCGGACATCTTCCAAACGTTGGAGCGTCTCTTGTCTCTTCTTGCCTTTGAAACTCTTCTCTTGGGTACTGCCATGCCTAAGCACCTCCTTAATTTTGTGCCTTAATAAACCTTCAGGTTTTTTATTAATTATCTAAAAGCTGCTTAAGCGCCGCAAGACGCGGGTCAACCTCTTTTTCGCAGCTGCACGGGCCCGCATTCAAATCCGCACCGCACTTTGAACATATCCCCTTGCAATCCTCATCGCAAAGAAACTTTGAGGGAAGATCAAGGAATATATCCTCTGTTATAAGTGAATCGAGATTAAAGCGAAGCTCATTGACGAGCATAAGCTCATCGTTTGTTTCGTCATTAAGACTTGTAACAAGCGTGTGGAAAATTGTGGTTGCGAGCGGAAGCAAAATCGGTTTCGCGCAACGGTCGCAAGCGGTTTCAAGAGTGAAATCCGCTGTCGCATGAAGTTCAACTATGCCAGTATAGTTGCCAGCATGGCCGCTGATTCTTACCGGAGAAGCAAAAGGCTTCGAGCCGTTAAGCTCCTGCTCCGAAAGGTCAAGTTCATATTCGAAATCTTTGACCATTCCTTCATTGTTAAAAATAGGTTCTAAATCCAATATCATAAATTTACACCTAAAATCACGCACAAAATATTATATATTCAATAGCATGATTTGTCAACAAAAATTTTGAATTAAATTCAGATTTTTTCGCAGTAATCGAAAATTCTTACGGGAAGGTCGCTTTCGTCGCATGAAATTGTGAAAGTGATATCCTTCTCTTCTGTCTTGCTGAGCTCTGCAACCTTTTCAAGGAAGTTTGCGAGTTCTTCATAGTCTCTGCCGCCGATTCTGAGAGTTGCATCAACAAGGATATCTGTGATATCGTGGTCGCCTGCAACTACGCCGCAAAGGAAACCGAAGAATGCATCATAACCTGATACTTTATAGTGGTCTGTTTCAACAAGTCTTGCTCTGTAGTTTACATCATAAGTGAGAAGTCTTTCTTTTTCGATGCAAACAACATTGCCGTTTGACTTTTCAACTGCGTTGTTAACGAGTTCGATGAGTCTCTTTGTTTTTCCTGAACCTTTGTTACCGAGAATAAGATAAATCATTTTAAAAATCCTCCTGTATGGTAAATTTATTTGATTCTTGCTTCAAGTGCGTCCTTCTCTGCTTCGTAACCGGGCTTTCCGAGAAGGGCAAACATGTTCTTTTTATAGCTCTCAACGCCGGGCTGGTCAAAGGGATTTACCTCAAGCATGTAGCCTGAAATTCCGCATGCCTTTTCAAAGAAATAAATCATCTGACCGAGAGTATATTCATCCTGCTTATCGATTTCAATAACGATATTGGGAACATCACCGTCTGTATGAGCAAGAACGGTTCCAGCAAAAGCCTTGCTGTTAACGAAATGAACCGTTTTGCCTGCAACGAAATTAAGTCCGTCACCGTTGATATCGTCGAATTCAATTTCAACATCTTCCTTGGGATTGTTAACCCAGATAACCGTTTCAAAGAGGCTTCTTTCACCCTCCTGGATATACTGACCGAGTGAATGAAGATCGGTTGAGAAAATCGCTGATGTGGGATAAATACCCTTATTCTCTTTTCCTTCGCTTTCGCCGAAAAGCTGCTTGAACCATTCGCACCACATAGTCATTGAAGGCTCATATGCCGCCATCATTTCAAGCTTCTTTCCGTCGCGGTAGAGCATATTTCTGATTGCCGCATATTTGTAGCAATCATTTGACAGAACATCATCCTTTGAATATGCTTCTCTTGCATCCGCAGCACCCTGCATGATTGCGTCAATATCAATTCCTGCAACTGCGATGGGAAGAAGACCAACCGCTGTGAGAACTGAATATCTTCCGCCTACATCATCGGGCACAACAAAGGTTTTATATCCTTCGCTGTCTGCAAGCGCTTTGAGAGCACCTCTGGATTTGTCTGTTGTTACGTAAATTCTTTTTGCAGCTTCTTCCTTGCCGTATTTTTCTTCAGCAAGCTTTTTGAAGATGCGGAATGCTATGGCTGTTTCGGTTGTTGTTCCCGATTTCGAAATAACGTTAATCGAGAAATCCTTACCTTCAATGAGCTTTATGAGCTCTGCAACAGCCGAAGAGCTGATTGTGTTACCGCCGAAATAAATATCGGGAGTATCTTTCTTGACAAGGTTATAGTTGTTTGACTTTACGAATTCAATAGCTGCTCTTGCACCGAGATATGAACCGCCGATACCGAGAACAACAAGAACTTCGGAATCCTTCTTGATTTTTTCTGCACATTCTTTTATCTGTGCAAATTCTTCCTTGTCATAATTAACGGGAAGGTCTATCCAGCCGAGGAAATCATTTCCCTGACCTGTTCCTTCATGAAGCATTGCATGAGCTTTTGATACCTCAGCCTGCATTGCCTTGAGTTTTTCTTCGCAAGCGTATCCGCCGGCATAATTGAGATTGAGTTTCATTGCCATCTCAGTCTTTACACCCCTACTATAAAACAAAATAAAAATGATTATTTAATATATTTTACCCTATAAATGCATTCTTTGCAACACTTATAAGCAAAAAATATTAAATTATTTTAAGATTTCGGGGCGAAAAGCAGATACGGGACACATATTTTTGTTCTGTATTTATTTTATCATATTTTATTGATTATTGCAAACGGTATTTATGAAATAATTGCACTAATTATTCTTCTGAAAATTATGCCGAAAGTAAGGCTCTCGACCGCATCGGGTGAGGTCAGATTATAAACTCCGATTTCTTCATCGCCGAGCCTGAAAGTTACCGTGCCAAGCACCTGTCCCTTCTCAACAGGCGCCGCAACATCAACCGCAAGGTCAATTGTCTGCGTTATATCCCCTTCTCTGCCTTTTTCAATCAGAACGGAGTTCACTTTCGGAATCTGCGGCATGATTTCCTCTGCAACTCCGTTTATAACACCGACTTTCGGTATCAGAGATTTATCGATAACGGGGGTTACGGTTGAATAGTTTGCGAATCCGTAATTCAGCATCGCTTTTGCGGTTTCAAATCGGTCTGTGCTGTTATCGCTGCCCATTACAACGGCTATAAGGTGCGTTCCGTCGCGCTTTGCGCTTGCCGAAACACAACACCCCGCCTTTGAGGTTGTGCCCGTTTTAAGACCTGTTGTGCCCTCATAAAAACGGACAAGCTTATTTGTGTTTACAAGCTCTGTCTGACCGTTTCTGAGCGAATCCATCCAGATTGTTGTGTAATTCATTATAATCTCATGTTTCAGCAATTCTCTTGACATTATTGCAACATCAAGAGCGGTTGTGAGATGATTCTCCGTTGTGTCATCAAGTCCTGTGCAATTTTCAAAATGAGTGTTATTCATTCCGAGCTGAGCCGCTCTGTCGTTCAGCATCTTCACAAATGCTTCATCACTCCCTGCTATATACTCTCCGAGGGCTGTGCACGCATCGTTTGCGCTGTAAACGGCAGTTGCCTTCAGAAGCTCATCAACAGTCATCTGTTCTCCTTCTTTGAGCCATATCTGTGAACCGCCCTTTGATGCGGCGCTTCCTGTTGCAGTCACCTTATCCCCGAGCGAAATTCTGCCTTCATCGATTGCTTCGCATACCAGAAGCAACGGCATAATTTTTGTTACGGACGCAGGATATAACCTTTCATTTTCGTTATACTTCATAAGCACCTTACCTGTTGAAGCATCCATCAGAACGGCTGCCTTTGCCTTAATTTCAACCGGTAATTTTTCCTCTTCAGCATATACAGGCATCGATGTCAGAATTATCATAACCGCCGCTATGATTACGCTCATAACTTTTTTCATAATCAATCTCCTTTCTCTTACAAATAAAATATATGTCATAAACAGCATTGATTATCACTTGATTTTCTGTTATAATGCAGTTAATATTTCAGCAAGGAGTAACCTATGAAGGCTGCATTTTACACTCTCGGTTGCAAGGTTAATCAATATGAGTCACAGGCTATGGCACAAAGCCTCGAAAACCACGGCTTTATCATAACCGACCACTCCGATGAAGCCGATATTTACATCGTGAATTCATGCACGGTAACAGCAGAAAGCGACCGTAAAACAAGACAGGCTGTACGCCGTTTTAAAAAGCTTCACCCTGACAGTATCGTTGTTTTAACGGGATGTATGCCCCAGGCATTTCCGGAAGTCAGCGGTAAGCTTGATGAGGCTGATATTGTTATCGGCAACAAAAGCAACCGTTTGCTTTTTGACTATATAAATCAATATATAAATAACAGAGGCAGAATAGTTGCTGTTGATGAGCATAAAACAGGCGATGCTTTTATGGGTGACTGCATCAGCAGTTTCCGTGAAAGAACAAGAGCAAGCGTTAAAATCGAGGATGGTTGCAACCGCTTTTGTTCATATTGCATCATCCCCTATGCAAGAGGCAGAGTTCGTTCAAAGCCGATTGATGAATTAAGAAATGAAATCGCCTCTCTTGAAAAGAACGGATTCTCGGAAATCGTTCTTGTCGGAATCAATCTTTCTGCATACGGCATAGGATATGACTATAACATCGTTGATGCGGTTAAACTTGCGGCATCGTTTGACGGCATTAAAAGAGTCAGACTCGGTTCGCTTGAGCCTGACCATATAACGGATGAAATTGTTTCGGGTCTTGCAAAAATTCCTGAATTCTGTCCGCAGTTCCATATTTCACTTCAAAGCGGATGCGACAACACTCTCAAACGCATGAACAGACATTATAACAGTAATGAATACTTTGAACTTTGTCAAAAACTGCGCAATGCATTTAATGATACAACAATTACAACCGATATTATGGTCGGTTTTCCCGGAGAAACAGAAGACGATTTCATTGCATCGCTTGAATTCGCAAAGAAGGTTGGGTTCGAAAAGGTTCATGTATTCCCCTATTCTGTCAGACCGGGCACGCCTGCCGCAAAAATGACAAATCAAATTGAGAAATCTGAAAAAGAACGCAGAGCTTCTGTTATGAGTAAAACCTGCGATGAAATCCGCAATGCTTTTCTTCACAATCAGATCGGAAAAACTCTTGAGGTTTTGATTGAAGAATATCATGACGGATTTGCTCAAGGATATACCGCAAACTATACTCCTGTTAAAATTGCATGTGAAAACATACATGGAATCGTAAAAACTGAAATAACAGGCGTTGACGGAGATTTCTGTCTGGGAAAAATATAAGATTAAAGGAATGTGTCAAACGGCACATTCCTTTTTTAATAAATAATATTTAAAAGAGCTGCCACTTTCGTGACAGCTCTTGTTTTGTTTATTTCGGATTACGATTCGTTAAGAATCAGTCTTCCTTCTTTCTTCTTGTGATTACATAAGCTGCTGCAGCTGCACCGGAGATAACCGCAAATGCTGTAAATCCGCCTGAAACTGAACCTGTTGCAGGAATATCAACATCAACTTCAGCATCAGTTGAACCCTGAACATCGTTTTCAGCCCATGTTGCTTCAAACACAAGATCTTCGTTGCCCATTCTTTCGGGAACTTCGGGGTTCCAGCCTTCGAATGTGAAGCCGTCCTTTGCAGGATCAGCGGGAACGGGAATCTTTGTTCCTTCAACAACCTTAAAGGTCTTGTAAACTTCGCCGTCAACGAGGTATGTTACTGTGTGTGTATGCTTAACGAGTTCAGCAACACCAACGATAACAAGGATTCCGCCAACGATTGAAGCACCTGTGATTGCTGCAATGTTTGCACCGATAATCGAACCTGCGATTGCACCGCCTGCGATAACAACACCGCCACCGATTGCGATTGTTACAAATGTCTTGTCAATCTCATACTTGGGTTCGAATACCATATCCTGTGCAGGCATTGTGTCGGGAACTTCAGGTTCCCAGCCTACGAACACATAACCGAATCTTTCGGGAGCAGCAGGAACGGGAATGATGTCGCCTTCTTCAAGAACATACTTCGCATGAGTTTCGCCGTTATGACGAAGGAATGTTGCGGTATATTCATCGGGTTCTGTTGCACTTACCCATTTTGCTGTGTAGGTAAGGTCATGTGCAGGCATAACATCTTCAACGTTGGGTTCCCAACCTGCGAAGAGAAGCTCTACGGTATCTTCGGGATCAGCGGGAACGGGAACTTCTGACTGATAGGGAACATCAGTATATTCCATATAAATCTCACCGTTAACGATATAAGTTACCTTATACTTGTTAATTTCTAACTTTGCATAAGCCTTGATATCTTCGGTACCCATTACTTCGGGAAGTTCGTTGCCGTTTTCATCTGCCCAGCCCTTGAATGTGAAGCCTTCAACTGTGGGGGCTTCAGGATGAACGATTGTTTCGCCAGCCTTGAATGTGAGGGTTTCATAGAGCTCGCCGCCAACAGCATAGTAATATTCAACCTTATATTCTTTTTCTTTCCACTTTGCTTCGAGAGCCATATCTCTTGCGGGCATCTTGAAGCCGGCTTCAACCTTGGTTTCACCTTCGTACCAACCGAGGAATTCAAAGCCTTCCTTGGAAACTACGGGAAGAGAATCAACAGTTTCGTCGCATTTGTAAACGTCATCATCAATTTCGCCTGCGCCGTTTGTGTTGTAGCTGATTGAGAATTCCTGAGCAGTATATTTACCTGAAAGGTTAAGATCTGCTGCAGGCATATTAATTGTGTCTGTACCGTCTGAATAATATTCGTTATCGTTTTCGTCGTACCAGCCGTCGAAATCATAACCGGGAACTTCAGGTGCTGCAGCGATAACAACTTCATCGCCTACTTTAAGACCTGTCTGTGCTTCGGGAGCAGTTACACCCTTGTCTGCGGGAAGACCGCTGATTGTGTAAGTAACTTTGTAACCGATGGGAGTAAGTGTTGCTTCAAAATCAACATTTTCAGCAGGCATTGTTTCGCCTTCTACATCCCAACCTGAGAATTCATATCCTTCAGGAGCTGTATATTCAGGAGCAACGATGGGAGCACCGAATTCAAATTCTACTGTGTCAACAAGTTCCTTGTTGCTGTTTTCATCAACTACATAGAAATTAGCGTTATAGCTTTCAATTTCCCATGTTGCTTTATGAACTGTGTTTTCTGTGAATGTGTCGGGAACTTCGCTGTCCCAACCTGCGAATGAATAGCCTTCACGGTAAAGTCTGTCATCACCGGGGATATCGATGGGCTGTCCGTAATAACCCTTAACGATTACCTTTTCGTTTTTAGCATCATCGTCACCAATGATATAACCTTCGTTACCGTCAAATTCTGCTGTGTATTCAACAAGCTTGAAGCTTACAACGATCTCGCCGCCGTTTTCTGCTACAGTTATGGAAGCAGGTCTGTTATTGTAATCGGGTTCAATACCGTTTACTCCAACGTTTGCAATAAGCTCATCATATGTATGAGCCTTATCAGCAGTCTGTTCTTCGCCGGCTTTGATAACCTCTACGGTTGTACCGGGAAGAGCGCTGTCTGTGATAACAGTCTTCTTGATTATTTCTTCGGGATTTGCGGGGTTGGGATATGCAACGCTGATTACATATTCAGCCTCTGTGGGCTCGGGGTTCTTGTCCCATTCTGCAACGAAACGAAGATCGTTATCGGGCATTGCATCGGGAGCTTCAGGAGTCCATCTTACAAATGTATAATCTGTCTTTTCGGGGTTATTTGCAGGAACGGGAATTGTTGAACCGTATGCAACATTTTCGAAGGTAAGAACTTCGGGAGTTCCTTCTTCCTTTGTGAATGTACCGCCGTTTGCATCGTAATAAACTTTATGCTTATTTGCTTCCCACTGAGCTTTGAGAGTTTCGCTTTCTGTGGGAACAGCGTATTCATCGCCTGCTTTACCTACGATTTCGCCGTCGGAATTTGCCCAGCCAAGGAATTCATGACCTTCTTTTGATGCTTCGGGAAGCTTAACACTTTCTTCGTACTTAGCTGTATCGGATTCAACATCACATTCGCCGCCGTTGGGATCATATGTTACTGTTATATCCTTTGCTGTGAATGAAGCAACGAAATCCATACCATCATGTGAATCCATGATAAGGCCGCTTTCAGCATCGGGGTTCCATGCAACAAAGTTGTAGCCGGGTTTTTCGGGATCTTCTGCAGGAGCGGTAATGCTTTCGCCATACTTAATATAAATTGTTCTGTAGGGTTCTGCGCCGTTTTTAAGATCTTCCTCACTCATATAGAAACGAGCAGGATATTCATCGGAACCTACAGTATAGAAAACAACGTCATCTGTTACTGTGTATGTTGTATCTGCATTTGAGATTTCAACAGCTGTTCCGTCTTTAAGTGTCCATGCATCAAGGGGATAGTTTTCGGGAGCATTTTCGGGATAAAGCTTTTCGCCATAGGCAAAATCTACTTTATCAACAATTGTTTCATATTCACCGTCTTTATCTGTATCTGCCTTGAAAGTTACTGTGTAAAGAGTATCTATGAAAATAGCTTCGAAGTTTTTGCTCTCTGTTGCTACTGCAGGAACATCGTTATCCCATGCATCGAATTCTTTTCCGGGAGCTGTGGGTTCTTCGGGATCGATTGTTGATTCACCGTATTTATACTGATATCTCTTATATCTTTCGCCGTCAGAGAATGAACCTTCTTCTGTTGCGTCGAAAATGAATTCGATAACAATGGGTTCATAAACAGGATAAAGATTAAGCTCTTCTGTGGGCATTACTGAGGGAAGAGTTTCAGGTTCTTCTCCGCCTTTAACGGTTGTCCATCCGAGGAAGTTATAACCTTCCTTATCGGGTTTACCTGAGGGCTTTGCTTCGAATGCAGGAAGAACATCACCGAATCTTACTGAATATTTTTCAGTCTGAGCACCTGCGTTGTCTTCAAAGTGATAAACGAGATTATATTTATTTCTTTCGTAGTAAGCATTAACAACGGAGGAGTTGTCTGCATTGATCACAACATCTTTTGAGCTCTTTTCAGCATCAAGAGTGTAACGAGGATCTGTCGATTCAGGTGCGCTTACCTTTGAATTGGGAGCAGCATCCTTCTTGATACCTTCAACATCTTCGGGATATGTACCGTCAGCGTTCATATAGAACTCTTTGAGGGTATAGTTAACATCGGAAGAAGGTTCGTCCCAAATAGCATAGAGGGTCTGGGCATCGTAATCATAAGAGATTGTCGATACCTTTTCCTGTGTCACACCGTTACCGGGCTTCTGAGTTGACCAACCTGCAAATTCAAGGCCGTCGGGATGTGTGGGATTTTCAATAGCGTTAAGGTCTGCTTCTTTGCTGATGATACCGTCAACTGTTGTGTATGTATCCTCATACCATTCGCCGCCGGCATTAACAAGACCCATATCATAGATAATTGAGCTTGTTGTTGAAATTGTGTCGGGATTGGTGTAGAACTCGCAATTCCAAAGGAACATATTCCAGTTGTATTTTCTCCCGCCAAGAAGTGTTTCTCCTTCTTTACCCTTCATTATGTCGATGGGGAGCGCATCGCTTCCGTCAAGAGTGCAGTAGTAGGGAGGAACCTTTGCCTCGCCTTCGCCGTTAATAGTATTTGTTGCAGTATTATCTTTGATAGCAAAGTCAAATTCATAAAGCCACTGATCACCAACAAGCTTACAGTTAACCTTGCTTGAATCATACTGAATGTTATTGACTATGAATCCATGGGTATCAAAGAAATTGGAATCATTCTCAATTTCGTTGAGAATATAATTCATATCATAAGAGTTATTCCACTGATAGAAACTTTCCTCATTCTTCCAGCTTGCCGAAGCTTCGAGATCATATTCGCCTGCTTCGTAGGGGTCGCCTTCGGGACCTGAATACTGTTCATTAACAGTAAGTATTTTATTAACTTTGTTTTCAATACCTACAAGTTCGAAGAAATCCTTATCAAAAACAAGACAGGATTCACCGCCTGTGGTATAGAAACCGGTTTCAATATAAACTCTCAGTTTAACATTTTCGCCGGGTGCAGCATTTTTTGTTTCAATCCAGTTTCCTGAACCTTTGGGACTTTCTCTGAAGAACTTGACAGTAAAAGTGATGTCATTGGGATCATCATCAATTGTCCATGCTGTTGCTGCAACTGACATTGAACTGAACATCATTATCAATGCAAGAAGCATAGCTAATGATTTCTTTAAATGTGTCATATGCATTTTCCTCCTTAATGCTTCGAAAGGTATAAGCGCACTTTCGTATAATACAGCTTATTCTATCATAATACAAACTAAATTTCAAGTGCGTTTTATAATTATTTATATTATAAATAAGCAAAATTTTTTGTGTAATTAGCACATTTTGTCTGTTATCCGTTTTCAACGTCGGAATCGATAACCTTTGCAGCACGGATTTTTGCAAGTTCAAACATCATGGTATCTCTTGTTTTTCCGTGAACATTGAAGAACAGAAGAGTTACACCCTTCATGAAACGGCCGACTGCCGGCGCAAGAGCAAATACTGTCCAGATACCTGCGAGCATACCGGGATCCGTCTGGGGAACCTGAATTCCGTGTTCATTGATGAGGGGAACATAATGGATTGCCGCAACTGCAAATGCACTTATCATTTTTGCGGCAGCATCGGATATAATCTTGAAATAGCTCATTGCAGCAGTAATTGTTGCCTCATTGCGGACACCTGATTTCCATTCCACATAGTCATAGAGGTCGCCGTTGAGAGCGGTGCTGCAATATCTCTGGATACTGTTGAGCGAACCGCAGAAAGTGAGCGCAACGATAATCCAGATGAGATTCAGGATGAAATGATCTTCGCCGAAAGGCTTATAGCCTACAATCCACATTACAAAGTAGCATGCACCGCAGAACATATAACTGCCTGCAGCGAGATTTCTGAGACCGAATTTCTTGGTAAGTTTCGGTGCAAGGGGAAGAACGAAATAGCTGGGTAAACCGGTGAAAAGACCTGCGATTGTACCATAGGAAAGTCTGCCCATGCAGTTGAGCCAGAAGAAATCCTCAACCATGGAGCCTGTTCCTTTACCTACAGCAAAGAAGTTTTTAATAAGAAGAACCCACATGGGACGGCATGTACCGATTGTTTTGAGAGTTTTGAAAAGACCCATCTGGTTCATTTCCTGCCTTGTTGAAAGCGGCATTCTCTCCTTGAGTTTGAAGAAACCGTAAATTCTGAACAAGACAACGCAAATAACAAACACTACCGCACCGCCCGTATAAATATTACGGGAACCGACATTAAGAACCTGCGGCAGGAAGTCAACAAGAACAGGGAAAAGCGACGGCAGCCAGACACCGACAAGATCGGCATAGGCATCCGTTGCGATAAGCCTGTTTCGTTCAATCGGATTCGGGGTTATGTTGAAAAGAATAATCTGATAGCTCGTGTCATAGAACGACCTTGCTATCGAACCCACATAGTTAAAAATCAGAAATGCTGCAAAAAGGGTCAACTGATTCATTCCGCTCGGCAAAAGCCACGGCGAAAGCGACGCAAACACCCAGAACGGCAAGGTCAGAATAATATACGGTCTTACCCTGCCCCAACGGGTTCTTGTTCTGTCGATTATAAGACCCGAAACCGCATTGTCAACAGTATCGGCAATAAAGCTGATTGTTTCCGCTGCGCCCCAGGTTTTTGCATTGATTCCGAGGAACTGAGTTGCAAAGAAGAAAAGCTTCTTGCTGAAGGTGTTCCACATCGTATCGCCCATACCTGAAAGAATATAGGCAACATAATGCTTCGGACTCAGATAACTTTTATGTTGATTATCGAATTCTCTGATAACGGCATCATCCTCAACGGTTGTTACCGTTTTTGTGTTTTCTGCCAATATAATCACCGTCCTTATTCTGACTGTCGCTAATTTGCCCAATATATCATATATTCTATTATAAGCACACAAAAAAATCAAGCACATTTCCAAAAAAAGCGGAAATATGCTTGACTGTTCAGTTTATTTCTTAATTATAAAACTATATTTTCGCTGACAAGAGGCTTTTTACAGCGGTTTTTCCAGAAGCTGTTCGCATAGATTCTCGCCGTATATTCACCCTTATCAAGACCCTCAAAGCTTACGCTGAGTTTTTCGGGCATATCGTAGAAATAGAATTCACTCCATATGGTTGAGTTTCTGACGATAACGCCGTCTTTATTAATAATGTATATATTATAATCATTAACATATTCGTCATCAATTTTTGCCTGATCGAATGTTACCGTGAAACCGTCCGCCTTCATGTCTCCGATTTCTGCCTTCGCATCCTCGCTGAAATAGGGAGCAAGGTCAGATTTATAGCGTTTATCGGTGTAAAGATATGAATCGGGGTTCCAAGCCTCATCAATTTTCCATGTAAAGGGGAAGAAATTGGAGGTTATAAGGTCATAAGGATAAATTCTGACTCTGTTTTCAGCATCGGCTTCAACGATAAGCATCTGCGCAGCCTTTTCTTTTCCGGGAGGGCATGTGCCGTAAACCTTATCGAACTCATCGAGCTCAAAATAACTGAGAGTACCTGTTCCGAGACAGGTGAAATGGCGCTGATGAATTGAACGGGGATCGTTTATAGGAGCATGAGAATGTCCCGAGAAGTCAATAATCTGAGGATAATTCATGAGGATATCGGTAAGTTCATCCTCACCCCAGTTTGCGCTTCCGTAAACAGTTCCCATGATATGGGGATGCTGGAAGAAGAAAATCGGTTTGATGGGATCATCGGCTGCTGCTTTTTTCAGCTCGGCAGAAACCCATTCTCTTTTTGCATCATCAAAATGACAACCGTTTGTGCAGGTGACACTTATGAAATGGTAGCCATTGATAACCTCATGAGAATCGGGCTGCTGAGAAAAAATTCTTCCGAATCTTTCAAGAGCAACATCCTCACCCGCAAAGAATTCATGGCTTGCAAGCGAAAGAACCGCCTTTGTTCCCTCTTTCAGATTTTTATCAAGAGTTGCTTTAAAAGCAAGCATCTGCTCTTCCGTTCCTCTTGTTGCAAAGTCGCCGACAACATAAAGCGCATCAAGCTTTGAATATTCCTCTTTTTCGCTAAGCGCATATGAAGTTTCGATAGCCTGCTTCATTCTTGCACGCTCAACGCTGTCCTCATCTTTATAATGAATATCGCTCACAACGGTAAATCTGAGAACGGGGCTGAAATCTTTATCAAATGCCATAGTAATCACCCTTATACATTATTAATAATATTAATCGGAGCCGTTCAAAAAGAACAGCTCCGTAGAATGTTTATTTGCCTGAGAAAACAAGGTCTGAAAGCATCTTAATGATACCGGGAATGATATCCTTGACAATACCCAATACGTTGATATATTCAAACCAACCTTCAAAGTTCTTCATGAAGTTTGACCAGTCAATATTCTTCATCTGATCAAAGAACTCCGTAATTGTTGTGATACCGTCGTCATCCTTTTTGTCATCTTCAGTATTCTGGGATGCCTTCTTCTCTTTAACTACTACCTTATAGGTTTCGCCTGTGAAGACATTACCTGCTGTAACCTTGATGTAATAGAGACCCTTATCAAGAACTTTTGTTTCTGCAGTAACGGATTCTGAATTAAGTACAGTTGCCTTATCTTCGATAACCTGACCGTTTTCATCTGTGATTTCAAAAGTCCACTGACCGTTTACAACTTCCTTTGTGGTGTTGTTATCAGCGAGAGTGATTTCATAGCCGTTGTTCTTCTGGGGAACATCAAGAACAAAGATATCAGCATCTTTTTCATCGAAAATGTTAGCTGTGATGGTATTGCCAGCCTTGATTGTCTGAGCATATCTGATTTCGTTGTTGAATTCATGTTCAAGAGCAACGCTTGAGTTGCCTTCGAATTCAAACACTCTTACCTGATATCCGCCTGTGCTGTCGCCAACGCCTTCAACTCTGAGATAATATGTACCCTTATCAACGCCGAAATTGGGGCTGTCCTTAACAGCTTCGCCGTCATTGATAACGATTGAACCTGCAACCTTTTCGAGGGGCTTGCCGTATTCGCCGTCAACAATCTTGATAAAAGACGCTTTGTAGTTGCCGCTCTTTGATGCTGTGTTGTAGATACCGAAGCTAACGAGAACTTCCTTTGTGAACTTAACTTCATAGTAGTCTACATCTTTGCCGCCGTCAGAAGTGATAGCGCCGTAGTAATTCTTTGCATCGCCCTTCTTTGAAACTTTAAGCTCAGTAGCCTGAGAAGCGATATCGTTGGGTTCTTTTTCGAAAAGAGCTGTCTTGTTGATTGTAGCGGAAAGAGTGTATTCAAGAGTTGTGTCAAGAACACTGCCGCCTTCAACAACAACATAGTATGTGCCGGGAATTACGCTGAAATCGATTGATTTGGCGTCTTCTGAACCCTTTGACTTGAAGGAATCGATTTCGTTTGTGCCTGTTGCATCATATACAGTAACTGCGAAATAGGTTGCAACAGGATCAACGTCTGCCTTCTTGTCGTGCTTAAGAGTTACGGTAACAAGACCGCTGTCTGCTGCAGTGAATGCAAACCAGTCAGCATCATTTTCATCAGCGAGCTTACCCTTGATGCTTGCGCCGAGACCGAACACATCAGCTGTTGCAATTGTTCCGTTTTCCTCTGTCTCTGCAGGATCTTCAACTGCTGTTGCGCAAACGACGCTGCCGAATGCGATGAGCATTGCAAGAATAAGAGCGAGGAGTGATTTTGCTTTTTTCATCTTTTAGTCCTCCTTAGATTTTCAAAAAATTGATATATGCATTTTATCATATTTTTACGTGCTTGTCAAACACAATATCCTTGTTTTTATTAATATTCAGTTAACAATATATTAATTAAAAGAAAAATCAACCCAAATCAGGTTCATCATCAAGGATGAATGAGGGATTTTCAAAACCTTCAAGCTCCATAATAACGATTTCGTTTTTACCCTCTTTGAGGAAAGGCGCGGGAATGTATGCCGATCTCTGAGGACCGACTTCCCAATATCTTGAAAGCACACGATTATTGACTATAATAATACCTTTTTTGAAATCGGGAAGCTTTATGAAGGTATCGCAGCATTCGTCGATTTCAACTTCCGCTTTGAGGAAAACGGGTGTGCCGTCAAAAGGCTGAACGCCTTCGCTGAATTCAACTCCTGAAATATCATCAAGAGGAAGCGGATAGTTTTTCCAATGATAAACAAAGTTGTTTCCGAAGCCGATACCCTGGGTGATACCCTTGGCATCCTTAAGCTTTGCACCGTAATTTACTCTGCCCATGTTTTCAACAAGAACAGCCATTTCGGCGCCCTCGGCAGGAATTGCAACCTCATTTTTCGGTTCGGTGTCATTTCTGTACTGAATTCCGACAAACTTTCCGTCAAGATAAATATAACCTCTGTCATGAACATCCTGAAGTCTTACCTTCTGACTGTCTCTCGGGCCTCTGACGTTACTCTTATAAAGCACGAAGCCATAGCCCTGATTGAGTTTTTCCATCGTCATGGGCATAACTGACTCAACGGGAGTTGAAAGCTTATCAATGTTATCAAAGAGTTTGGCGGATTCCGTAAATCTGAATTCGCCGTATTTTTTCTTCTTTATCGGTGCAGGCATTTCAACATCGGGAATCGGAGCATACTTTGAAATAACCTCTTTGAATTTGTAATATTTTTCGGTAGGTTCACCGTTTTCATTGAGGGGTGCATCGTCATCATAACTTGAAATTGTGGGCTCATATTTATCATAATCGTTTGCGCCATTCATATAGCCGAAGTTAGTTCCGCCGTGGAACATATATGCAGAAAGGCTTGCACCCATTGAAAGGATATCATCGAGCGCATCCGCGGCATCCTGCGGGTCACGGCTGTGATGTTCTTCTGTCCAATGGTCAAACCAACCATTCCAGAATTCAGTACACATGAGAGGTCCGTCGGGCTGATATTCTCTCAGACGGGCAAACTGCTCTGCCGCTCTTGAACCGAAGTTTGCTGTTTTATGTATCTCGGGAACGGTTCCTCCCGTAAGCATCTGATACTCAGCGCCGTCGGAGGTGAAGAATGGAACATCTATTCCCCTGTCTGTCATGCCCTTTGCAAGATAACGGATATATTCGCTGTCATCGCCGTAACTGCCGTATTCGTTTTCAACCTGAACAAGAATCACATTGCCGCCTTTTGTTATCTGATGCTTTGCAATTCTGGGAATAAAATCATCAAAAAATCTGTCAACAGCTGCAAGATAATCTTTATCCATGCAGCGAAGTGCCATTGAATCATTTTTAAGAAGCCACCAGGGTAAACCACCGAAATCCCATTCCGAACAGATGTAGGGGCCGGGTCTTACGATTGCATAAAGTCCGAGTTCTTCGGCAATAGCAAGGAATTTTTCGATATCAAGCATATCGGAATAATCGAATTCTCCCTCATGCATTTCATGAAGATTCCAAGCAACATAGGTTTCAACGGTATTGAAACCGCAAGCTTTGAGCTTTATGAGTCTGTCACGCCAGTATTCCGAAGGAACACGGAAATAATGAATTGCGCCTGCAATTATTCTGAAAGGTTCGCCATTAAGACAAAAACCGTCTTTTTCAATAGAAAATGTGCCCATATTTATTCTCCTTCACAAATCAGTCGGGTAATTCTTCTCTTTCATAAGGAAATTCGCTGAAAACTTCGAATTTCTGCGCTCTCATCCAAAGAGAGGGGTTAACTTTTATGGTAAATCCGCAGCCGCCCGGGGTTATCCATTCATGCATAGGCAATTCGGGGATACCGTATGCCGAAAGAATTGACATGATAACGCCGCCGTGAGTTACAATTGCCGCAGAGGTTGTTCCTGTTTTCATGAGACCCTCGGCAACCTTCTCGAAGGTGCTGCGAACTCTTTTTTCAAATTTTTCATTGCTTTCTCCGAACGGCGGTTCAACACCTTTTTCGCCTGCAAGCCATTTCGGGAAAACGGGATGCTCTTTCAATTCCTCGGCGGTTTTGTTTTCAAACTCACCGAAGTTATATTCAATAAATCCGTCAATCACGATGGGTTTGTTATCGGGATAAAGGATTTTTGCCGTTTCGGTGCATCTTTTCAAAGGACTTGTGAAAACTGCCTCAACAGGCGGATAAATAAGGTCATCCTTCATCTGCAAAAGCTGTGCCCTGCCTTCTTCGCCGAGATCAACATCGGTGTGACCGATATATCGTCCCTCAAGGTTTTCGTTTGTAAGACCGTTTCTAATTAAATGGATAGTATAAGACTTCATTTTTCCTCCAAAACCGGAACTCTTTTTTTGTTTAATTCGTCAGTATACAAAATGTATATTGTTGTGTATAATTATGTTCAATATCAATAAACTTGCCGAAGATTATACAGACAGGAGAATTGACATGGAAAGAAGTTTCCCCGTAATCCTCAGCGAATTGAGAAAAGAAAAGGGAATAAGCCAAAAGGAAGCTGCGCATCAACTCGGAATATCTCAGGCATTGCTTTCGCATTATGAAAAAGGAATCCGTGAATGCGGTCAGAGCTTTCTGATTAAGGCTGCGGATTTTTATGATGTCAGCTGTGACTATCTTCTCGGAAGAACAGTTGAAAAAAACAGCATAAACATGGCAGCTGGCGAGATGTTCGAATCGGAAGATTCCGACAACTCACCCACTCCGCAGACTCTTGTCAAGGCTTCGATGATACTTACCAATGCCATGAAAAACGAGAGCAAAATGGAAGGAGTCCATCTTGACATTCTTTTTTCCATTGCGCTTTATAAAATCATTCTTCTTCAGGCAAAAGCAGGAAACATTCCGAAAACATGGGCAGGCAGAGCTTATAACGACGGAAAAATCTGTTGCAACTCCGCTTTTCTCGGCGGAATCGAACTTGTGGCATATGACGCCATCAGACCTCACCTGAATCCCAATCCCGTTGAAGACGAACCTGTTCCGGAAGCAATCAAAACACTTGTTACATTTGCGGAAGACTTCATCTTCAAACATCTTGCGGAATCCATTCCGCCTCTGCCCCATGAATTTTTCAGATAATCATAAGCAACGCACCCGTAAAAAGGTGCGTTGCTTTATTTCATTTACATAAGTGATTCGTAGAGCTTGATATATTCTCTTGCGGACTTACCCCAGCTGTTGTCACACTTAAGCGCTCTTTCAACAAGCTTGTTCCAATAATTCTTGTCGCTGTAAGCTCCGAGAGCTCTTCTTATTGCATCGAGCATATCGTATGCATCATAGCTCTTGAATGTGAAACCGTTACCCTTACCATCGCCGCTGTCGGTGATAGTATCTTTGAGACCGCCTGTTTCACGAACGATGGGGATTGAGCCGTAACGAAGAGCAACCAGCTGCGAAAGACCGCAGGGTTCGCTCTTTGAAGGCATAAGGAACAAATCGCTGCCTGCATAAATCTTTCTTGCCATATCGGGAACAAAGCCGAGACGGAGCCCAACTTTATCGGGGAAATTTGCAGCAAGTTCTTTGAAGAATGCTTCATATTCCCAGTCACCCGAACCGAGAACAACAAGCTGCATATCAGTTGAACCGAGAAGTTCCCACATGATACGCTTAACAAGGTCAAGACCCTTATGAGCAACAAGTCTTGTTACGATACCCATAACGGGAACATCTTCTCTGACGGGAAGATTGAACATTTCCTGAAGAGCCGCTTTATTCTTTGCTTTGTTTGCAGAATCCTTTGCAGAATAATTATAGAAAATGTCCTTATCTGTTTCGGGATCATAACCGATTGTGTCAATACCGTTGAGAATACCGCTGAGCTTATAGCTTCTCTCTTTGAGAATCGGGTCAAGACCATGGCTGAACCAAGGATCAAGAATTTCGCTCGCATATGTATTGCTTACGGTTGTTACTTTGTTTGCGCATTCAATGCCGCCCTTCATGAGGTTGAGGCAATCGCCGAACTGAAGAAGAGATGCATTTTCCTCACCGAGTCCGAAGAGGTCGCCGAGGATTTCGTTGCCGTATTTGCCCTGATACTGGATGTTATGGATTGTAAATACGGTCTTTATTCCTGTATATCCTTCTTTGTTGCCGTAAATTGTTGAATAATAAACGGGAACAAGAGCGCTCTGCCAGTCATTGCAATGAATGATATCGGGTTTAAAATCGATATAAGGAAGAATTTCAAGAACAGCTCTTGAAAAGAAAGCAAATCTTTCGCCGTCATCATAGTGACCGTAAAGAGTGTTTCTCTTAAAATAATATTCATTATCGATAAGATAATAAACCACGCCGCCTGCCTTGGCTTCGAAAATGCCGCAATACTGTCTGCGCCATGAAACAGGCACCATAATATTTGTTATAAATTTCATGCTTGCACGCATTTCTTCGCTGATTGTTCCGTAAAGAGGCATAACCACTCTGCAGGCAACCTTGCGTCTTCTGAGCGCCTGAGGCAATGAACCTGCAACATCGGCAAGTCCGCCGCTGGCAGCAAAGGGAAGAGCTTCACTTGCAACATAAAGAACTTTCATTTATTCCATCCTTTCTTTGTTTTCATCAAAGGATAACACATGTATAATATTTATCCTGGTATTCAACAACACCGATACCGATTGACTCGGTTTCTGCGCTGAGGAGCTTTTCGGAAATTCCTGCGGAAAGTTCATTATAAACACCCTGACCGCTGTAATCGGTAACAATGATATATGCCGATTCGGCAGGCTCACCGTAAATTTCGGGAATAGCCTTTGCCGTTGCTTCCGTTCTTGCTCTTGCTTTGTTCGTGTTGTTGAGAGGAGTTGCACCAACCGCAAGTCTGTCCTGATTAAGCTGTTCAAGAATAGCCTGTTCAAGATTATTGACAACAGTGACTCCAGCATCTATCCCCTGCTTCTTTGTTGTGCCGGGGACTGCGCTTTCGCTCCAGATATCGCCCTGAGTGGGTGCAGGCGGGTCAATGGTGACAACCTCGGTTTTCGGATTTCCGTTTTCATCCTTCTGCACTATTCCGAGTTTGTTTGTAACAACAACACTCGAGGTTCTCGGGCTGTATGCCGTTGTCGGCTCTGCAGTTGTTGATTCGGTAACGGGAACGGTATATGTTACAATTTCGGTAACAGGAACACCGTTTTCATCTGTTACGGGTTCGCCGTTTTCGTTCGTTACCTCAACAGCGCTTGTTTCTTCAATAAATAACGGAGCTGTTGTTGATTCGGGTTCGGTTGTTGTGGTTGTTTTCTTAACTTTTGTAGGATAAATGAAATTTGAAGAAAACCTGGGTCTTGAATATTCGGACATCATGGTGTACTGGAAGCTTTCACCATTGACATCAGTTCCCGTAACAACAACAACCTGAGTTTCAACAATCATTTCCGGCTCTGTGGTAGTGGTTCGGTCTGCTCCGTCAAAAACACCCGTTTTGACAAGAACAACAACAAGCACAAGCACAAGAGCAAGCGCAACCACAACGCCGGTCAAAATATTTTTGGTAGACATTCTAAATTCACACTTTCTCAGATAACAATTCCCTTGCCGATATAGACAGGGTAATTCGATGCGCCGCAAAGCATCTTATTGGGCTTAAGAACAGCCTCTTTATCAATGATAACGCAATCGAGAGTTGAATTCTCGCCGATAAATGAACCCTGCATTACAATTGAATTCTTTATCTTTGCGCCCTTCGCAACGGTAACCCCTCTGAAAAGAATTGAATTTTCAACCTCGCCCTCGATACGGCAACCGTCTGCAATAAGAGAATTCTTAACATTTGCTCCTATGCCGTAGGTTGCAGGAACTTCATCTCTGACCTTGGTATAAACAGGTCTTTCAGCGGTGAAGAGTTCTTTTCTGTTTTCGAGTCTGAGAAGCTCCATGCTGATGTCATAATAGCTCTGAAGCGAACCGATAACCTTTACAAATCCGCTTACTTCGTAGCCGTAAATTCTGATATGCTTCACATTATTGCTGATAATTGTTTCGAAATCGTCAATCTTTGAATTATGAGCTTCATGAAGAAGACGTTCAAGAAGAGTTCTTCTGATAATCATAACCTTGAGGGAATAATTAACCTCGGAGCTGTAACAATCAAGAAGCTTTGTGTCGGTAACTCTTGAATTTTCATCCATGATGATTTCTGTGTTTGCCTCCATCTTGGGAGGAATACCCTTTGCATAAGCAATGGTCACATCAGCATCGTTTGCAACATGAGCCTTATAGAGAGCTTCATAATCCATATTGCAGATAACATTGCAATCGGTAAGAAGAACATGGTCCTTGCCCGAATGCTCAATGTAGTTGATGCTGTTATAAAGAGCATCAGCCTTGCCTTTTATCATACCTGTGCCGGGAAGATTATAGGGAGGAAGAATTGTCATACCCTCTCTTTTTCTCGAAAGGTCCCATGCCTTGCCCGAACCGATATGGTCCATGAGTGAACGGTAATTGCTCTTTGTTATAACGCCAACCTTGGTTATGCCTGCGTTAATCATATATGAAAGAGGAAAATCGATAAGACGGTAACGACCCGCAAAAGGAATCGAACCCATCGTTCTGAGAGCTGTAAGCTCAGGAATCACTTCATCGTTGGCATTTGAAAAGATAATGCCGAGAACATTGTTTGCTGCCATTATTCCGCACCTCCGATATCGCTGTCTATCATTGCCTGAGGTTCAACCTTTGCGCCCTTGCCGATTGTTACGCCGTTGCCGATAACAGCAACGCCCCAGTCCTCAACATTCGCCATGTTTTCGGGGCTTTCGCCGACAACCGCACCTTCTTCGATAACCGCATTTTCGGCAACTATCGAATACTGAACAACTGCGCCTTTTTTGATAACCGTGCCGGGCATAACGATTGAATATTTAACCTCTGCGCCCTCTTCAACGGTTACATTTGCAAAAAGAACGGAAAAATCGATATGTCCGCCGATTTCGCAGCCTTCGGTAATCATTGAATTTTCAACCTTTGCATTCTCGCCGATATAGTGGGGCGGCGCTGCAGGTGAACGGGAATAAATTCTCCAGTCATCGTCATTGAGGTCAAGGTCAACCTTGGGGTTGAGAAGGTCAAGGTTTGCATCCCAGAGGCTGTTGATTGTTCCGACGTCTTTCCAGTAGCCGTCGAACTGATAAGCAAACATTCTCTGACCGTCACCGTGCATTGCAGGGATAACATCATGACCGAAATCGTTACCTGAGCCTTCTTTTGCTTCATCTTCGATAAGATACTGTCTGAGTTTCTTCCAGTTGAAGATATAAACGCCCATTGAAGCCTTGTTGCTTCTGGGATTCTTGGGTTTTTCTTCGAATTCGCTGATTGAACCGTCGTCGTTGACAATCATAAGACCGAAACGGCTTGCTTCTTCCCAGGGAACTTCAAGCATTGCAATTGTGCAGTCTGCATTCTTTTCCTTATGGTAATCAAGCATCTTCGAATAGTCCATCTTATAGATATGGTCGCCCGAAAGAATAAGAACATATTCGGGGTCATATCTTTCAATGAAATTGATGTTCTGATAAATAGCATTGGCTGTACCCTTATACCATTCTGTTCCCTTGATCTGCTGATAGGGAGAAAGAATGTGAACACCGCCGTTTGCACGGTCGAGATCCCAGGGCTGTCCGTTGCCGATATAATCGTTCAGTTCAAGGGGCTGATACTGGGTAAGAACACCGACCGTGTAAATGCCGGAGTTAACACAGTTCGAAAGAGGGAAATCGATGATTCTGTATTTGCCGCCGTAGGGCACGGCAGGCTTTGCGATGTTTTTAGTCAGAATGCCGAGACGGCTGCCCTGACCGCCAGCAAGGAGCATTGCTATGCATTCGGGTTTTACTGCCATAGGGGTGTCCTCCTTTTATTTGAATGTAAAAATTATTTGTTTGTTTTCTTGCGGGAAGTGTTTTTTATAAACATACAGCTCAAGCCCTCAATATCGAGTTCAATGCTGTAGTCATATCCGTGCATGGGTTTCTTCTTTGCTTTTACCGAACCGACGGTGCTTTCACCCTTTCCTCCGAATTCGGGAGATGAGGAGCTGAAAACAACTCTGTATGTTCCGGCTTTGGGAACGCCGATGCAGTATTTCTGTCTTGTGACATTGGTGAAATTACAGAGAGAAATGATTTCGTTTCCGCTCTTATCGCGTCTTAAATAACCTACAACCGAATTGGTGCTGTCATCGCTGACTATCCAGTTGAAGCCTTCCCATGTGTAGTCATCCTCCCACAAAGGAGCGTTGCTGTTATAGAAAGCATTGAGAGATGCAACATAATTCTTAAGCTGTTTATGAGCATCATAATCAAGAAGCATCCAGTCGAGAGGCTGTTTATAATTCCATTCGATGAACTGACCGAATTCCCCGCCCATGAACATGAGCTTTTTGCCCGGATGCGACATCATATAGCCGAGGAACGAACGGACTCCTGCAAATTTTTCCTCATATGTGCCGGGCATTTTGTTAATGAGCGAACATTTGCCGTGAACAACCTCATCATGCGAAATCGGAAGAACGAAATTCTCCGAGAAAGCATAGAAGAATGAGAAAGTGAGGCAATCGTGGTTATATTTTCTGTGGATGCCGTCAAGAGAGAAATAACGGAGACAGTCGTTCATCCATCCCATATTCCACTTGAAGTTGAATCCGAGACCGCCCATATAAGTCGGTTTTGAAACCATGGGCCATGCGGTGCTTTCCTCGGCAATCATCATAACGTCGCCGTATTCTCTGAAAATCGATTCGTTGAGCTTTTGCAAGAACGCAACCGCTTCAAGATTTTCGTGACCGCCGTTGACATTGGGTATCCATTGACCGTCATCTCTGTCATAATCAAGATAGAGCATGGATGCAACCGCATCAACTCTCAGGCCGTCGATATGATATTTATCGAGCCAGAACATTGCACTCGATACAAGGAAGCTCTGAACTTCGTTTCTGCCGTAATCAAATACTTTTGTTCCCCATTCATAATGCTCGCCTTTTTTCGGATCTGCATATTCATAACAGGGAGTGCCGTCGAATTCATAAAGTCCGAAAGCATCCTTCGGGAAATGAGCAGGCACCCAATCGAGAATAACGCCGATGTTTTCTTTATGCGCCTTATCAACAAAATATGCAAAATCATCGGGTGTTCCGAAGCGTGAAGTGGGAGCAAAATAGCCCGTTACCTGATATCCCCACGAGCCGTCAAACGGATGCTCTGTTACGGGGAGAAGCTCAATGTGGGTATATCCCATTTCCTTGACATAAGGAATAAGTCTGTCGGCAAGCTCTCTGTAAGGCAAAGGATTGCCGTCGTCATATGCCTGCCATGAACCCGCATGAACTTCATATATGTTGACGGGTGAAGCATAAATATCTTTTGATTTTCTTTTTTTGAGCCACGCCTTGTCCGTCCACTTGAAATCAAGCTCGCCGTAATATTTGGAAGCTGTTTCCGGTCTTGTCTGGGTATGGTAAGCATAAGGGTCGCTTTTGTAAATCATCCGTCCATCGGGAGTTCTGATAACGAACTTATATGCATCATATTTTTTGACATCATAAACCGTGCATTCCCATACGCCTCCGCTGATTTTCTGCATCGGCGCATTTTCAGCCTGCCATCCGTTGAAATCGCCTGCAACGCCTATCCATTGAGCGTTCGGTGCCCATACTCTGAAACACACTCCGCCGTTTTCGTCCGGATGTGCGCCGAGAAATTCATAAGCCTTGGCGTTAGTTCCCTGATGGAACAAATAAAGAGGCACGCTGTTTCTGCCTTTTTCCATGGAACACAACCTCCTTCTGATAGACAAACTCTATTCTGTAATATTATATCAATTCCCCCTCTCTTTTTCAAGTATATATTATAATATTTAATATACAAAATCCATTGCCGATTATTTAACATTTTGACGATAAAAGTTACAAAAATGTCACCTTCATTGACAAAAGTATTAAGTTTTGTTATTATCATTATGTTTATAAATTGAAATTTTAATGGCAAGGAGCGCCTGAAATATGATTAGTTCTGATAATTTATGCATGAGCTGTATGCGTGAAATCGGCAGCAGCAAGCAATGCCCTTATTGCGGATACCATGCAGATTCAACCCAAATTCCGCCCTATCTTCCCGTAAGAACGGTTATCTCAAACCGCTATCTTGTAGGAAAAATGCTTGAATACAACGGCGAAGGCGCAACCTACATCGGCTGGGACCTTTCCGAGAAAAAAGCTGTCAGAATCAGGGAATTCATTCCCGATTCATTTACTGCAAGAACCTCTTCGAATCTCACTCTTCAGGTTATGAGAGGAAGCGAATCCGTTTTTGCGGAGCTTCGTCAGGATTTTGTTGAACTCTGGACAAAACTTGCAAAACTGAAGGGCCTTTCGGCTCTCATCAGCGTTACCAACGTTGTTGATGACTACGGCACATCATATGCAATTTATGACCATTTTGAAGGAATCACTCTTCGTGAATTCCTTCTTCGCAATAAAGAAGGATATATAACATGGGACAGAGCAAAGCAGCTTCTCATGCCCATTCTTTCAACGCTCAGCACTCTTCATTCCCAGGGTATTATCCACAGAGGAATTTCCCCGTCAACGCTTATCATCGGCGGTGACGGCAAGGTGAAAATAACAGGCTTCTGCCTCGGCGCTGCAAGAACCGCAAGAAGCGACCTCAACAGCCAGCTTTACGACGGTTATTCGGCAATCGAGCAGTACGGCTTTGACGGAAGTCAGGGCACATGGACCGATATTTATTCATTTGGCGCCGTGCTTTACAGAACGCTCATCGGAAGCGACCCGATTTCCGCAAAAGAAAGAATGACAAACGACAGACTCATGGTTCCCGGCAAATTTGCCGAAACCCTGCCTGCATATGTTATCAACGGTCTTATCAATGCTCTTCAGATTCTTCCCGAGGACAGAACAAGAACCGTTGAACAGCTCAGAGCAGAGCTTTCCGCTTCCCCAACGGCGGCAGCAGTCAGCGGTCAGTATCAGCGTCCTGCAGCAAAACCCGCTGCGCCCGCACCCGACAACCGTCCTCCCGTTTCAAGCAAACCGAAAGATAAGAAACCTCAAAAAGGCAGCGCTCAGGTTATTATAACCACAGCGGTTATCAGCCTTGCGGTCGGACTTATTCTTTTCATTGCTTTGACTCTCACCGTTTTCCGTGACAGAATCAATTTCAGTTTCGATAACGAAAAAACAACGGTTCCGACAGTTACACAAACTCAGGCAGAGCAGGTTTCTGTTCCCGATTTCAGAGAAAAAAGCTATCTTTCAATTGAATCAAACCCTGTTTTCTTCAGCAATTTCAAATTCAGGGAAGAACCTGTTTTCAATGAAGAAATCGCAAAGGGTTATGTTGTTACTCAGAGCATTGAACCGAATTCAACCGTTCCCAAAGGAACAGAAATTGTTCTTTATGTCAGCAAGGGCAAAGAACAGATTGTTCTTCCCGACGTTATCGGTTCCGATTATGCAGAAGCCGCCGCAAGACTTGATGAACTCGGTTTCGTCTGCGAAAAATCCGAAACCTCTGCAGGTCATTACAGAGAAAACGAGGTTGTTTCCATGGCACCTCTTGCAGACAAGACTTACTCCAGAGGAACAACTGTTTACCTCAAGGTTTATGTTCCCGAAACAGAGGTTGTCACCAATGAATACGGTGAAATAATCGCAGAAAACAACATTTCTGACGGTGAAGATAACAGTCCCGAAATCATTCAATAATCCAAGCTCAAGGGGGTTGTCTCTGACAGCCCCTTTAATCAATTTGCGGAGGAAATATGCTGAACACATTTCCGAATTATTATAAAAAATTCTCTTGCATCGCCGACAAATGTCCCGACACCTGCTGCGCAGGATGGGAAATAGTTGTTGACCCCGAAAGCCTTGAAAACTATAAGAATATGAGCAGCGATTACGGCAGCAAAATACGTTCGCTCATTTCCGTTGACGAAGACGGCGATAATATTTTCACTCCGATAAAAGAACGCTGTCCGTTTTTGCTTGACAACGGACTTTGCGAAATGTATATTGAAATCGGACACGAAAATCTTTGCCGCACCTGCCGTCTTTTTCCGAGGCATATAACATATTTCGGCGCAAGAAAAGAAACAGGAATTTCTCTCTCCTGCCCCGAAGCAGCAAGAATTATCATGGAAAATCCCGAACCGATTTCTTTTGAAACCGAAGAAATTCACGCCGATATCATGCCGACGGCAATCGACCCGGATATGTATTTTACACTTATCGAAACACGAAAAACGGCGATAAATATCCTGCAAAACAGAAAATTTCCTATAGAAAAAAGAATCATTGCTTTTCTTATTTTATCGGACGAGATTCAGCGTTTGATAAGAAAAAATAAATTTTCCGAAGCAAGAGAAATCTGCAAAAAAGATTTTCTCGGCGAGGAACATCAAGTCGGCTCTCATTCCGATAAATCCAGAGCTCTCCATAAATATTTTGATGATTTCAAAAGCCTTGAAACGCTTGATAAATCATGGAAAAACAAGCTCGCTGAAGCAGAAAAAACTTTACCCGTAAAACCCGACGGATTCGAGTGGGAATACGAGCATCTGATGATATATTTTGTTTTCCGTTATCTCATGACGGCGGTTTTTGACGGCGATATTTTGTCAAAATCAAAATTTGCGGCAGTTTCATTTATCATTATCAGCCGTCTGCAATCGGAGGATATAACGGATAAAACGGCAAGAACAACTGCCATGCAGAAATACTCAAAAGAGGTTGAGCACTCACAGCTCAACATGGATAAAATCCTTTCAGCAATCAAAAAATCACGGTTTTACAGCACGGATAATCTGATTAACATACTTTCGGAGGAATAAAAATGAAATATTGCAGTTATGTAAACACAAAACAGGGCAGTAAATCAACCCACCGCTATTCAAACGGCAACACCCTCCCCCTTGTTCAGCTCCCCTTCGGTATGGCGGCGTTTGCACCGCAGACGGAAAATGATACCCGTTGGTATTATCATCCCGACAGCCGCAGCCTCGAGGGAATAAGACTCACCCATCAGCCCTCCCCCTGGATTGCTGACTACGGCGCATTTGTTTTCCTTCCTCAGAACAGACTCATTGCAGCTGAAGGCGGCAGAAGATGGTCGGGCTACAGACCTGAGGAAGCAATCCTCACCCCATATTATCTCAAAACCCGTTTTCTTCGTTCAAGATCTGATTTTGAACTTGCGCCGACTGAAAGAGGTGCGGTAATCAAAATCACTTTTGATGAAGATATCGATAATTTCCTTTCCGTTCTTCCCGTAAAAGGCAATTATTCCTACCGTTTTGATGCAAAAACCAACACTCTCTATGCATCAACGGATATGCATATGAGCGGTCAAGCGGTGAAATTCAAAAATTATCTCGTTATGAAATTCCCCGAGGGAAGCGTTGACATCAAAAAGACGCAGATAAACATCGGCAACAAGTTCCTTTCGGGAACAAAGTGCAGAGGCAAAAAATCGGGAATTCATATCGCACTTAAAAATAAATCAACAGAAATCAAGCTTGCAACATCCTATATCAGCTTCAAACAGGCTGAACTCAACCTCGAAACCGAGCTTGCTTCAAAAACATTGAAGCAGGTTAAAACCGAGGCTGAAAATCTCTGGGAAAGCTATCTTTCAAGAGTTAAAATCGAAACCAAGGATAAGAAAATATTTAAAACATTCTATTCATGCATGTACAGAGCATTCCTCTATCCCCACAAATGCTATGAATACGATAAGAACGGCAATCCCGTTCACTATTGTCCCCATGACGGCTCAACCCGTAACGGTGTGAGATATACCGACAACGGTTTCTGGGATACATACAGAACGGTTTATCCTTTCTTTGCTCTTGTCGCAAAAGATGAATTGCGTGAAATGCTCCGTGCATTCATCATGGAATATACTGAAAGCGGTTGGCTTCCCCGTTGGCTTTCAATCGGCGAATGCGGCTGTATGCCCAGCACACTTGTTGACGCAGTAATCTGCGACGGTGCGGTAAAAGGCTTCATCGATAACGATCTTCTCGAAATCGCTCTTGAAGGCATGATCAAGCACTCTGTCAAGAATTCGGGTCACAACGATTTCGGCAGAAACGGTGCGGAAAGCTACTGCAAACTCGGATATGTTCCCTATGAAGAAGAAAAAGAATCCGTAAACCTCACCCTCGATGCCGCTTACGGCGACTGGTGCATTGCGGAAATCGCAAAAATCCTCGGCAAAACCGACATTGAAACAGAATACAGAAAACGTGCGCTCAACTACCAAAATCTTTTCGATGCAGAATCGGGATTTATGCGTGCCAAAGATAAAAACGGCAAGTTCAGACCCGATTTTTCACCCATCGGCTGGGGAAGAGATTATACCGAAGGCAGCGCATGGCAGAACTCATTCGCAGTTCCCCATGATGTTGAAGGTCTCGCAGAGCTTTACGGCGGCAAAGAAAAGCTTATCGAAAAAATCGATGAACTTTTCGCAACCCCGCCTCATTATGTGATTCACGGCTACAACTGTGAAATCCACGAAGTGACGGAAATGGCGGCTGTTGATTTCGGTCAATGCGGCATGAACAATCAGCCCAGCTTCCATATCCCCTATATCTACTCTGCTCTCGGCGATGTTGAAAAAACGGCATATTGGGTTAAGAAAATCTGCGCTGAACTCTTTTCATTTGAAGACGACGGTTTCCCCGGTGACGAAGACAACGGCACAACGGCTATCTGGTATATCTTCGGCATTCTCGGTCTTTATCCCTTCTGCCCCGGTAAAACGGAATATGTCAAGGGTATAAAGCAGGTTGACAAGGTATACATCGGCGAAAAAGAACTTGATGTCAATAATTTCGATGGCAATAAAATCGAATACAAAGAATTAGTTTAAAGGAGAAATAAAAATGGACAGATATCTCATTATCAATGCTGACGATTTCGGCATGTGCAGAGGTGCAAACCTTGCAGTTATGGACCTTTTCAGAAATCCGCAGAGCGCACTCACATCCTCAACAATCATGACCCCCTGCGCATGGGCACCCGAAGCAATCAGATTTGCGGCTGAAAATCCGCAGTATGCAATCGGCGTTCATCTTACTCTCACAAGCGAATGGGGTAATTACCGCTGGGCACCCGTAAACACAAAAAACACAGATTCTCTCCGTGACGAAGAAGGCTTCATGTGGCATGAAAGCGATCAGGTTGAAGAGCATGTTGACATCGACGAGGTTGAAGGCGAAATCAGAGCACAGATTGAACGTGCAAAAAAACTCGGTCTTGTAACCCCCTCACATCTTGATAATCACATGGGTTCGCTCTACGGCATCGAAACAGGCAGATTCGAGCTTCTTCAGCTCACTCTTTCTCTCGCAGGCGAATATGGTCTCCCCTTCCGTATGCCCGCAAAGTTTACAGACGAAATGCTCGGAAATTCCATGCTCGATATCAATGTTGACAAGAGCGTTATCGATATGGTATTCGGCAAAATAGTTGAGTTTGCAAAGGCAAACAAAGTTGCCATTCCCGATTATCTCATTCCCAACGAATGGGGCGGTCCTCAGGATGAAAGCTACGAAAACTTCAAGGAATATCTCTATAATCTCTACGCAAACATCCCTGACGGCATAACCGAAACCTATCTTCACCCCTCAATCGAAACCGATGACCTTAAGGGCACAACAGGCGCATGGGAACGCAGAGTTTGGGAATACAAAATCATGAGCGATCCTCAGACAAAACAGCATATCGAAGCTCACGGCATCAAGCTTATCAACTACCGTGACCTTGCAGAAATGAGAAAATAATATAATCGCAAACGCCGTCGGACATTTCAGATCTGACGGCGTTTTTGTTGCAAACATTGACTGTTATTGTCTTAAATGATATAATAATACCTATGTAAACTTGAGTTTACATTGATTTTTTATTAAATGTCTACCTAAGTTGGTTGAAATTTGCTCTTGTCGGGGGTAAAATCGGAGTACAAACGAAGGAGGAATTCAAAAGATGACCATTTCAGAAAAGATATCCAACCTGAGAAAAGAAAAAGGTCTTTCTCAGGAAGCTTTTGCAGAGGCACTCGGAGTTTCCCGTCAGTCCGTTTCTAAGTGGGAATCGGGCAGTGCACTTCCCGATACCGATAAAATTATTGCTATGAGTGAACTTTTCGGAGTTTCGACAGACTATCTTCTCAAAAACGATACAGTCAGCACGGAACCCGTTACATATATCGCACCTATTCAGAACGAATGCAACGCTGCAGGAAAGGATGATAATATGTCACCGAAAAAGAAAAAGAATAAAAAAGGCAAGGTTTTAAAATTCATCGCACTCATTCTTGCTCTCATTATTATAGCTGCCGCCATAGGCATCCCCTCATATTTCGGTTCATTCCGTGAAGCATGGTGGGAACTCAACGGCGGTAAGGTTCAGTATCCCTATGTTCTTGTTCACGGTCTCGGAGGCTGGGGCGAGGGCGACGGCGTTAACGATACCGTTCAGTATTGGGGCGCAACATCAATGAATCTTGTTGAATATCTCAACGAGCAGGGTTATGAAGTTCATGCACCGAGCGTGGGCCCCGTTTCAAGCACATGGGACAGAGCCTGCGAGCTTTATGCTCAGCTTACAGGAACAACCGTTGACTACGGCGAAGCTCATTCGGCAGCACATAATCATGAACGCTTCGGCAGAGAATATACCGAACCTCTTGTTGCACAATGGGGCGAAAAGATAAACGGCGGTCAGAGAATCAAAATCAACCTCATCGGTCATTCATTCGGCGGTGCAACGGTCAGACTTCTTTCATCTCTTCTTGAATACGGAAGCGAAGAAGAAAAGACGGCAACCGAGGGCGAAATCTCTCCCCTCTTCGAGGGCGGCAAGGGCGACTGGGTTTACAGCGTAACGGCTCTCTGCGCACCTCATAACGGCTCATCGCTGACGGAAGTTCTCAATTCCGTGGGCGGTCTTGTAGGCATAGCCGACACAACCGATATGCTTGCAACTCTCTGTTTCGGCGTTGCAGGTCTGACTGCAACTTCAGACGGAATTTATGATTTTAAGCTCGAACATTTCGGAATAACCGACACAGATTTTAACTCCGCTATTAAAGCAATCACAGCTTCGGGCAACGACCACGCCGCATATGACCTCACTCCCGACGGTGCGGCAAAGCTTAACGAAACAATCAAGCTCTCACCCGACACATATTATTTCTCATATTCTTACAGCACAACAAAAGAAGGTTCATTCCTCAGAGGTCACGTTCCCAATTCATCAACGCTTCCCATTCTCTATCCTTTTGCGCTTGCGATGGGTTCATATAAAGGAACGACCGACGGCGGTATTTCCATCGACGAAACATGGCAGGAAAACGACGGTCTTGTAAGCGTTGTTTCGGCAAGATATCCTTTCGGCGATGAATTTGTTGAAATTCCCCTCAAAGTTTCACAGAGCGAGGAAGAATTCGAAATTCAGAGAGGAATCTGGAACGTTGCTCCCACAAAAGAGGGCGACCACGGAAAGGTTATCGGTCTGAATTCGGGCGAAGAAGTTCCCAAAACATTCTTCACGGAACTTTTCACAATGGTAGACAGTCTGGAAAGATAAAATTCAAAAAAAGAGAAGCCGAAGGTCAATCCTCCAGCTTCTCTTTCGTTTTTTCAGTATTTATTTCTTCTTCATCTTCGGTGCAACGAGGCAACCGACAATAACCGCAACGGCGGCAACGGCGGCGATAATAACCCATGTCATGGATTCACTTCCCGTATCGGGTGAAGAAACAACCGCTGCGGGTTCAGCCGCAAAGGCATAAAGTGCGACGGTTACAACACTCAGCACCATAAGTGCGCATAAAACAATAGCAGTAATTCTTACAAACAGATTGCGTTTGTTCATATTTAAATCTCCTTGGTTTTATTAAATCTTGAGCAGATCTTTCATGGCTTCGCCGATACTGTCGGCCGTTTGCTCCGCTTCTCCCTTGGTTTTTCCGCATCCTGCGATATAAACTTTTATCTTCGGCTCTGTTCCCGAAGGTCGGACTATCGCCGTACTTCCGTCTGAAAGAACATAAGAAAGAATATTTGATTTCGGAAGCGAAAGAGGTTCTTTTTCTCCCGTGCGGGTATCAGTAATTGTTCCCGCTTCAAAATCGCTCACCTTGATAACCTTTAATCCTGCAAGCTCTTCGGGAGGATTATTTCTTGTTTCGGTCATGATTTCGCTCATCTTGACCATACCGCTTGCACCCTCAAACATGAAGTTATAGAGTCTGTCAATGCAGTTTCCGTGTTCGGCATAAATATCATCAAGAACATCAACAAGAGTCTTGCCATTGTTCTTATAATAAGCCGCCATTTCGCAGACCATGAGCGACGCCGCAACACCGTCCTTATCCCTTGCATGAGTGCCGATAAGATAGCCGTAGCTTTCTTCGAACCCCATAATAAAACGGTCTTCCGCTCCTGCTTTTTCAAGGTTTGCAACGAATTCTCCGACGTATTTGAAACCTGTAAGAACATCCGTTACTTTGCATCCGTATTTTGCCGCAACCTTATCAACAAGCGGAGTTGAAACAAACGATTTTGTCATTTCCGGTTTTTCGGGAAGGGTGCCTTTTTCTTTCCTTGCGGAAAACATATACTCGGTTAAAAGAACTCCCACATCGTTGCCCGAAAGAAGAACATATTCGCCGTTAACAAGAACGGCAATTCCCACTCTGTCGCAGTCAGGGTCGGTTGCAAGAAGCAAATCCGCCTTTTCCGCTTTGGTCATTTCGATTGCACATTCAAAAACCTGCTTGATTTCGGGGTTGGGATAGGGACAAGTCGGGAAATTTCCGTTTGGCATTTCCTGTTCGGGAACAACGCTCACATTCTTGAACCCTGCTCTTGAAAGAACCGTTCGTACAGGAATATTGCCCGTTCCGTTAAGCGGAGTATAAATTATTTTTATGTCGCTGTTTTTGATGATTTCGGGATTTATGGGTCTTGTCAGCACTTTGGCATAGAATTCCTCGATAATATCATCAGTTATATATTCGATAAGACCCTTTTCAACAGCTTCATCAAACGGCATTTTCTTAACGCCGTCAAACATATCAACTTTCTGAATAAAAGAATAGGTTGCATCCGCCGCCTCTTCCGTCATCTGATATCCTGCAGGGTCATAACACTTATAGCCGTTATACTTTGAAGGATTATGGCTTGCGGTTATAACCACACCGCTCTGACACTTAAGACGCATTACCGCATATGATACAAAAGGAGTCGGAATGAGATGGGGATAAATATAAACCTTTATTCCGTTTGCTGAAAGCACCTCTGCGCACTGCTTTGAAAAAACGTCGGAATTGATTCTCGAATCATAACCCACCGCAACGCTTGCAGATTCATATTTGCTGTTAAGATAGTCCGCAAGACCCTGTGTTGCCTGACACACAGTATAGGTGTTCATTCTGTTTGTTCCTGCGCCGAGAACACCTCTTAATCCTGCCGTGCCGAATTCGAGATTTCTGTAAAAACGGTCAAGAATTTCGTCATCATTGCCTTTGATTGAAAGAAGCTCATCGTGAAGCTCTTCGTTATCCTTTGTTCCTTCAAGCCATAAATCATAAAGCTTGTTAACATCATTCATAGGCGTTCTCCTTTTTCTGTCTGTAATTTATATTACCCTTTTTTTATTTTATTGTCAATGACCTGAAAACATTCGCCTTGACTATATTTTTCTTATTTGATATACTGTATGATATTAAAATAAGGAAAGAGAGAGAATAATATGAGCGCATTTGCATTGGCAATCAACAAAATTTTATCTGTTATTTTCGCAGTGATACTCATTCCGTTTTCCGTTCTCACCCACGGAATCGACCTTCTTTCCGAAGGAAACAGAACCGATTACGAAAAAACCAATGTTGTGGGAATAGGTGCATATTTCCGCTCTCAGGGTTTAACAACAGACGGCGAAACCTTTTATTTTTCATCAAAAACAACTCTTATCAGAACAGAAGATGATGCAAAAACGCTCGTTAATGCAAACTATTTTGCAATTCCCGATGAACTCAAGGAACTCGGAATAAAACACATCGGCGGTCTGAGTTATTATAACGGAAAAATCTATGCAGGTCTTGAAGACAGCAAAGTCTGGGATTATCCCATCGTCGGTATCTTCGATGCCGAAACACTCGAACTTGAAGAATACTTCATCATGGATGCTGAAAAAATAACAAGAGGTCTTCCCTGGGTCTGCGTTGACCCCGAAACGGGTTATCTCTGGTGCACCGACCATTCAAAAAACCCGACCGTGCTTCTCGCTTATGACACGGCAAACGAAATGGAATTTGTTAAAGAAGTTAAGCTCGAAAGCTCACCCTATGCAATTCAGGGTTCGGAATTCCATGACGGTTTTATCTATGCCGCAACAAACGATGATACTCAGGCGGTTTATAAAATTAATCCCGATAACGGTGCTGTTGAAAAAGTTTTCGACCGCAACCTCACCTCGGGAAGCGAAGGCGAAGGCATGACATTTATGACAAAAGACGGCGAAACAGTTCTTGTTGCCATGGATATGGGGCCGTTATTTATCAACGCCTTTGTGCGTGAATATACTCTTGGTTGATTTTTGGAGGAAATAAAATGAAAAGCAAATCACCGATAATCGCCATAACAGCTGTTGTGGCGTGCATCGTTTGCATCGTTGCTGTTCTTACAGTCAAAATGAACGGTTCGGAAAGCCCTGCAATCGATGCCGCACCCGATTCTTATACAAATTATCAGCCGTATACGGAAGCAACTTATCCCGTTTACAATGATTTTACCCTTGAAGAAACTCCGTCAACAACATATCCTGCACAATCTTCAGCTTTTGCGGATGTTTTTTCAACCGTTCCCTCATCGGATATTCCGTCAACCGTTCCTTCTTCGGAAGAAACAACCGTCGGTGAAACAACCACTCTTGCAGAAAAAGTTACACAGATAACAACCGTTATCAATCAGCAGTTTTCGAAGGTTTTCGATATGCCGAAAGCTCCGAAATATATTCCGCCCGATACCGATATAAACTTTGACAAAGCATCAATAGCCTCATATAAATATGACCCCAACGGCAACTATTATTATACCGACGATAAGAATGCATGGCAGTCGAACTTCGGCT
Source organism: Acutalibacteraceae bacterium (assembly GCA_045631105.1). Taxonomy (GTDB): domain Bacteria; phylum Bacillota; class Clostridia; order Oscillospirales; family Acutalibacteraceae; genus CAG-177. Next base: position 2,024 of record JAZQTZ010000014.1, on the reverse strand, counting down.
TCAACGAAGGATATGACAGCATGGCACCCGTCACGATGATGTATTATGACACTGTCAGAACAAAGTTTGTTTATGACAACAAGGAATGGCTTATTCAGACTTGGAAGGGTCAGTACGGCTACGCATTCGTCGGCGGTGAGGTAGGCGTTTACACCAGAAAAGTCGGAAGCAACGGCACTCATTACAACTGCGCAAAAAAAGAAGACTGGCTCAAAATGGAAATGTGCTTCATGTGGGACGAATTCCAGACAGGCGAATACAGACCCGTCTTCAACAGACCCTATACCGATTACTGGTGGTGCACAGGCTTCGTTGTCGGTTTTGACGGCGGCGTTAACAGACATCAGTTCCGTCTTGTTACACGCATAACATTCAAAGATGCCGAAATGGCCAATGCATTCTGTGAAGCATTTGAGAAAAACGGTTTCAAACGTGTTTCATCTCTCACAAGAAACGACGTGGACTGCTTCGTTCAGGCCGGAGCAGACGTAGGCTTTGTCTGGCAGAACATAGACCAATAAAAATTAAGGCTTGCACGGAAACTCCATGCAAGCCTTTTTGTTTTATCTGAAAGCCAAATAAAAAAATGTTGTGCCGAGCTCGTTAAGGAAAGGATAGCAACTTTTTGCAACATCGTTCTCCGTGCTTCTGACCTTGAAGCCGTTATTTGTCAGTTCAATTCCGAGAGAACCGCCCTTTTCTATAGCAATTCCCGCAAACGCTCTGTTCCATGAAGCAGCATGATTGACGTACATAAGAGGGAGCTGACTGCCGAGAACTATCGCAACGCTCGGCCTGAATCCGAGATTTATGCTTCTTGAAGCATCTCCCGTTCCGAAATATGAACCGCTGACAAACGGCTGATTAAGATATGTCTGCTGCGTTTCGGAAAGATGAACATCCGTGTCTCTCATATGCGAACCGCAAAGCAAATCCTTGCTTATGAATGACGGAAAATTATGGTCTATTGTCTGAGCAGGGCACAGAGAAGCATTGACCGTTGCCCATGCTGTCAGCACAAAGGCATCGGTATCTCTGTCTGCAACAATATTTTCGCAACCCGAAGTCAGAATATCAAGACCCGATGCAAAAGTCAGGCAATCTATAATATCCGTAAAAGCGGCATGACAAGCCTCGCCGCCAAGAGAAAGAGGCGCATGGATTGAGAGCTTCAGATTGATTTTTGCCTGCCTGCAATATTCATTTTCAACAAGCACGCCTTCATCGTTTTCCTCAAAAGAATCAACAATTTCCATGCTTCCGATACCGACGGCAACAGTTGTATGCTTGAGCGGTATCGCTTTTTTAATTGCCGGGAATTCCGTAAGAAATCTTATATAAGAAAGCTCCTCACGGCTTTTGAGCCATTCAACGATATTTGACGGCAAAGCACTTATTTCACTCATTTTTAACACCTCATTCCGTTTCAACAATAACTCTTATGATTGCCCAAATATAAAACACATCCTCGCCTTTATAAACCTTTTCAGCTCTGTCAATTCTGTATTTTTCTCCCATACAGCTTATGTATTCACCGTCTGAACAAGCGGTGAGGTCAGGTTCGGGAGGCCCGATATAAAGATAATGGCCCTGTGAATTATAGCCGATTTCCGTATTTACACCGTAAAGATACATTTTGTTTTTATATCGCAGAGGACTTATGAACGCAGATGTTTCCGAAAGCTTTTCATCATTTTTATCAAAAAGCTCAACATGTCTGCCGTATTCGGCAAACAAAGGTAAAAGGTTCATACACTCACCTGCCTGAAAACAAATTCATCATCTTTGAGCAGAGGCAACGCCGCAAGCATTGCCTCGCTTTTTTCTTTTTCAGCACGTTCCACCGCCGCATTGGGGGAAATGCTGACGGTTACATCGCCCGCTTTGAACGACGTTACCGATTCGGCGGAACTGAGATTGCGCATACAAAGACGGTAATTGACTATAGCCGCAGCCGCATTGATAAGACGGATATCCGTTATATCCGCATTTTTCTTAAGTCTTGCGGAAATCTCTCTTGCGGC
>JAZQTZ010000013.1:0-1678 GCA_045631105.1 Acutalibacteraceae bacterium | reverse complement strand
TATGGAAAGCGACGAAACGCTGTTTATGCGGTAACGGATTTCTCCGATAACAAGGAAAACAAGAAAAGCAAGATTTGCCAAAATATACATCAGAGAGTATTCCGTATTTTCAAGAAGCAGTATGCTCGGATACGGAATATCTCTGTGGCACAGCTGTGCATTTATTCCTGTTGTAAGAACAACGAGCAAAGCGAGGCCCGCAAGATTGAAAACAACGGTAAACACCTTTGTCAGAGGCTTGTAATCACGGAGAAAAAGATTAGGAATACAGCAGACATTTATTACGGCTTCAAGAAATAAAACCGACATAAAAACTGCCTGAAAATAAGTTCCTGTTTCAAGAAGGTTAATCATCCGATGCACCTCCTTCGGAAAGAAGAACATAAACCGCAACATCGTTTTCATCAACATCGCAGGTTACACTTCCTCCATTGAGTGAAAGTGTGTTCAGCGCAGAAATATCGGCACCGTCATTCAGACCTGTCTGAAGAGTAAGTTTTATGACGGAGTTTTCACATTTAAGTGATACCATAAGTGCGTTGATATCGTCAATGAATAACTCGGCTGTTTTTTCAAACAAGTCGTAAACGGCAACTGCATTTTCAACATCCAGATTGCCTGAACACCTGCTCTTTAACGATGAATGAACACCGAGCAGACGGATATTGTCAAGCGATTCACGAAGGCAGAATTCAAGCTCTGATGAAGAAATTATTTTATTTTCTTCGCTGAGCAAAAGCAGATTGCTTCTTCGTTTTATGTATGCGCTTATAACACAGATTTTTGCCAACGCATTGTGTGCGGATTCGGGATTTTGTTTTGCCTGAGCGAGTAATTCTTCGGCTTTTATAAGCTGGGATGAAACGTCACGAGCAATACGGTCATAGAGTCTGTTCTTTTCTTCAAAACGTGCTTTCTGCTCGTTCATATCAAGGTGATGCCGCGCTCACGCTCCAGATCGCCGGAGTCCATAACGCGGTCCTGGGTGGCCTGGTTTTCACGGTAGATACCGCCCTGCTTCAGCAGCTCGTCCACCAGGGTGGTTTTGCCGTGGTCAACGTGGGCGATAATGGCAATATTACGGATATTTTCCTGAGATACCATATTCAAAATGTCTCCTTTGGTGACGTGGATTAACATAAACTCTCAACATAGAATTATATCACTTCACCAAAAGAAAAGCAATATATTTGTTGAAAATTACAAATGTTATTTCCCACAAATTCCGTATTTTTCAGCTGCGTTTCTTGCTGCAAAAAGTGAAACCGGCTTGCATAATAGATTTTCATTCGATATAATAGACATAAATCTTACCATTTGTTTATGTGGCAGTACTCCTCCACAGGAAAGGAATCAGAATGGAACAATTCACAAAGAAATTCCGTTCCGTATGCGGCGACTCCCCAGGACTGGCAGCTTTCACTACCGTTTGCTCCGGAATCCTTGTGCACTTATTTGCACTGACCAATGCCCTGCATAATTATGACGATATCATCACCCAACCCGCCGGTTTCGGCACCGGCATCTCCTCCGGACGGTGGTTCCTGCAGATCCTGGGAGACCTCACCACTTCCCTGGGAATCTCCTACAACCTTCCCCTGCCAAACGGTCTGATTCTGCTGGTGTTGCTGGGAATTACCGCGGGCCTGCTGACCGATGCAAGTCGGATCGTAGCCAT
>JAZQTZ010000012.1:0-4820 GCA_045631105.1 Acutalibacteraceae bacterium | reverse complement strand
AAATCAGAATTGCCCTGCGTCAATACTCAAAGCCTTGGTAAAAGGTTATTTTTCAATGGGCGGAACTCAGCTTCAGGTTACGGCAACAAACCGGGAAACTCTCCTGAAAGCACGAAAAGACCCCGAAAGCTACAGGGATCTAATCGTCAGAGTAGGCGGATATTCGGATTATTTCTGTAATCTGGAAGACAGACTTAAGGATGCCGTCATTGCAAGAACGTTGTTTTAAGTATCTCTAACACAGCGATAAATTCCAATTTGTCGGACTGAATATTTCTATCAGCACTTCACTTCGGTGAGGTGCTTTTAATTTGCCCTTTTTGCAAATTGGTCTTTTGACGGGAGGTCTAGAGTCAAATGAAAAACTTTGGAAAAAATCATTGACGAAGGCGAACATTTGTGCTATTATTACACACAGGACAAATGTTCGCTTATTAAACCCATACGAAGTATGAAACTGTAAAAACACTGAATATTTGAATACGAAATTTGGAGGGTGAAAAATGTATGATACCCCAAAAGGAACCTGTGTGAATATCAATGCAAGCTGGCATTGTCTGAACTGCGGAAAAATTCTCACGGCAACTCTTAATGAGCAGGGAAAGGCAAAAACAGTTTGCCCGCTGTGTCACAGCGAACAGATTTATCATAAACTGAGCAGAACCCACCGTCGGGTTGATTCGTATGCTCCTAAAAACAACGGACTGAACTATTAAAATTGAATGCGCAAGTGAGCTGTATGGTTCTGATGAAATATGCCCGTAAATCCATATAAGAAACACTTGCTTGAATGTAAGGAGTTTTCCAGACATATTACGTGAGAGACTACCTGCAAGAACAAGAATCGGATTTGTTTCCGCTTCTTTCTTGTAGGTAGTTTTTTATTTAATATATTACTTTTCGGGAAGCCGAAAAACGGAGGTGAACGTCAAAATGCGGGTGAGAAATCAAGTCTTAGACAACGGTTTTTATCCGTCTGCCGGAACGTAGGTGTAAGTATATTAACCTGTCGATAACGGACATATTAAACGAATAAGGAGGTAAAATGTATCATTTAACCAAGTATGAAAAAGAGAATATTCTTCTCTCAAATGCCGATGAAGATTTCTGGTCTGTTTACATCAATTCCAAACCGCTTAAAAGGCGTTTTGCAGAGTTTGACAGAAAGAATCACGGTGTGCTCCGTCACATACGCACAGACCAGTACGGCGGAGAGTTTTATGAAGTACCGAAATCAAGCATTGCAATAAAGCTTATTCCGCCAAGGACAAAAGAACAGACGGAAAAGGCGAAAGCTCACGCTGAAAAAGTCGGTCTCGGAAAGAAAGACGGGTGATTCATTGGGCGATAGGGAACAGTTTTCATTTCTGAAGTTTCCCAGAGCGCTGATTGATTCATCTTTGTTTTCTGATTTGTCAGTTGATGCAAAATTGCTTTTTGCCATGATACTTGACCGAACGGGTCTGTCGGAAATAAATGCAGACAGATTCACCGATTCCTACGGCAATATTTTTGTAGTCTACACAATAAACGAAATATGCGAAAAGCTCGGCTGTGCCCGTGCAAAGGCAGTAAGACTTCTCAAAGAATTGCAGAATTCAGGTCTGATAGAAAAGTACCGTGACGGCTGCGGAAAGCCTTCGAAAATAATAATTGCACCGTCGGCTTTGTCAATGCTCAAAATCGAACCTGACAAGTATCAAAATCAAACTTCCGGAAGTGTTAAAACCGAACTTCGTGAAGTATCAGAATCGAACTCTATCTATAATAAAGAGAATAATAATAATATCATCTACATCAATCCATCTATCAGTTATGATGAGCTGATAGAAAGTATTGAAGAACAGATTGAATATGACTGTATCAACGGCGATGCCGAAATGGTCAGAGAGATTATTCTCATAATGGCAGATGTTATGTCGGGAACAACTCCCACCGTCAGAATCGGCGGAAGTGATTTCCCGAGAGAGGTTGTTATTTCACGGTTCAAAAAACTTTCGTCAGAGCATATCGAATACGTCATCGGCTGCATTGAAAGTTCCACAACAAAAATCAAAAATATCAAATCATATCTCATATCTGCTTTGTATAACGCACCATCCACAATGGCAAGCTCGGTTTCGGCAGAGTTTGCTTTCTATAACAATAATTAACTGATAATAAGGAGGTCGAAAAATTCGTAAGAATAAACAGAAGATTTTGGCAAACAACATTAAAAAGGAAGGAGATGGCTTATGGAAATAAATAACGAACAGAATTCAGGCAGAAAAATGAGTGAAGCGGAAAAACAAAGTGTTATTGAAAAGCTTTGGCTCATTTATTTCAACGATACTCTTTACGGAAAAGGTCTGATAAGCGAATCTGAAAGAAACCGAATGGCAAACAAGATTCATTCCCGTAAGCCGTCAAACCAATCAAGATAAATTTCGCTCTTGATTTTCTTTTGCGTTTCTGCTAATATATAGATAATGATTTAACGAAATCATATTCAATATGGAGGGATTGTAGATAAATGGATATACATAGCGTCAGAATGCAAATGAGAATGAAAAGCATATATGAGATTCCGCTCAGGGTAACATATTATGCCCGTGTTTCGACGGACAGCGATGAGCAGTTGAATTCGCTCGGCAATCAGGTGAGCTTTTACGAGAATTTTATCCGTAAGCATCTTCCCTGGACTTTTGTGCCGGGTTACGTAGATGAGGGTCTGTCGGGTATTTCGGTAAAGAAAAGAGAAAATTTCAACAGAATGATTGATGATGCGGCAGACGGAAAGTTCGATTTGGTTATCACCAAAGAAATCTCACGTTTTGCAAGAAATACTCTCGATTCAATTCAGTTTACCCGTCAGCTTCTCGGATACGGTGTCGGCGTATTCTTTCAGAATGACAACATAAATACCCTTGAAGAAGACAGCGAACTCAGACTTTCGATTATGTCCTCAATTGCGCAGGAAGAACTCCGCAAGCTTTCGAGCCGAGTTAAGTTTGGTCATCAGCAGGCAATCAAGTCAAACGTTGTTCTTGGCAACAGTAATATATTCGGCTACAAAAAACTTGATAAAAGGCTTGTTATTGACGAAGAACAGGCAGAAATGGTAAGAGAATTGTTTGAACTTTATGCAACCGATCAATATAGCATGAAGCAGATTGAAACAATTTTTTGGGACAAGGGATACCGTAATAACAAGGGCAATAAAATTGCTCACTCGACAATGTCAAATATGATTTCAAATCCCAAGTACAAGGGATACTATGTCGGCAACAAAGTCCGTGTTGTTGATATGTTCACAAAGAAGCAGAAGTTCCTGCCACCTGAAGAATGGGTTATGTTCAAAGATGAAACAGGTGAAATTGTGCCTGCCATCGTTTCGGAAGAATTATGGGATAAGGCAAATGTGATTCTTCGAAGAAGAAGCGAAGATGTAAAAGCACGTCAGGGTATTTGTAACCATGCAAATCTGCTGACGGGAAAGCTTTTCTGCACCGACTGCGGAACAGCATATTACCGCCGTGAATCTAAAGATAAAAGCGGAAAGAAAAACAGTAAATGGATTTGCTCCGGCAAAATCAAAGGTGGTTCCGATTCGTGCGCATCGTTCGCAATTTATGAAGAAGAAATCAAACCGGTTCTTTTTGAAGTTTTCCGTGATACAAAAGCAAACGCCGATGCACTTGTTGAAGAATATTTGCGTGATTACGCAGAAATGACTGATAACGGGAAATTACCCAAAAGAATAAAAGAACTCGAAAAGAAGATAGATTTTGCTTTGCAGAAAAAAGCAAAGCTGCTTGAATTTAATGTTGCAGGTAAGATTACCGACAGAGATTTCTTTGAGATGACAGAGCAATGCAACAATGAAATCAAAGAAACGGAAGAACTGATTAGAGAGCTTTCAGAGACACTTGAATCAAGCGAAGAATTCAAAAAACACATCAATGCCGTTCGCAGTGCGATTGCCGCGGCTCAGTCTGATGCAAGATGCGGAATAATTTCAAAAGAATTCGTTGATACCTATATAGATAAGATTTATGTGACTCCCGTTGATGAGAATACGATGAAGTTAAGTATCAAGATTTTCTCGGGAGAATCAACGGAAAAATACCTCGAAAAGTTCAGACGTCACGTGGGACAAATGAAGTCCGTATCTGACAGCCACACAAAAAATCAAGGAATATCAACGGTTTCAGGCTCTGAAAATTCTGCGGGTCAAACGAGCAAGAAGATGATTGAAGCTTACGAAAACGGCATGAAATAAGGTTTCGTATACAAAAAGAACCGTCACGGATTCCGTGGCGGTTCTTTGTCTTATTTAAGATTAAGAATATAAGTTTCGTTTTCTTTTGTTTCAAAAGAAACGATGTTGCCGTTTTTCTCAAACGGTATTTCTGTTTTGTCTTCTTTTGTGATGCTCACGATATCGGGGCAATCAACACGGCACAATCTGCCTTTAAGACTCTGGATTTTTGCATAGGTTATTTTTTCGTTTTTCAGTTCTGACGAAACAAGGAATGCGCCGTCAGCTCTAAGATTTTCGAACGAAGCATACATCTTTCTGTTCCAGCAAGGGAAAAGACGGATAATACCTTCGTGACCCTGAAGAAGCATTTCGTTGACGGTTGCGGGAACCGTTGTGAGATGCTCGATTCCGCCGCGGTGATGGCGGAAAAGTCTGTTGGGGAGACCGAATTCCTTGATGTTCTGATGGATTCCTTCAATCAGGAAATCGGGGTCAACTCCGATTCTTGCGCCTGCAGGGAGATATGAATTTGAGCCGTTGTCATCAAGGCGTCTGTCGTTGATGAAATAAGTGTTTT
>JAZQTZ010000011.1:0-2304 GCA_045631105.1 Acutalibacteraceae bacterium | reverse complement strand
GGGATAGCAAGGAGCATGAGCAATGCGCCGATGTTCCAGAGGATGCCCCATCTGTGAACTCTGTCAAAATAATTTTTCTGCATAATTCATTCTCTCCTTTCTGTTATCTCCAAACAAAATTAACGATATCCGCGGGAAGAACTGCCTCAAAGAGCATTGCCGCACCCATACCGATGAACATTGCGATAGGCATTGTGAACGGACGGAGCTTTTCGAGATTCCACTTCTTGCAGATTGCTTCAAGAATAACCATTGCAACCATTGCAACGATAAGAACAGCTATTGACATAAAACCTGCGTTGCCGACGCCGTCAGATGTTGTGCCTGCGATGGCTCTTGCAATGAAAGCAGAGATGATACCGATGAATGCTGCAGCAGAGATTGCATCACCGAGCTTTGCGGCATTTTCGTCTTTGTTGACTGCATTACCGATTTTCTTCTGAAGCTTCTTACAAACGAAGGGAAGCATGAGAAGCGGCGCAATGCTGCCGATTGTCATTGCCCATGCAACGGTTGAGAACTGCTTCATGTCTGCGATTGAGCTTGTGAGCGAACCGCCCATTGCTTCAACAGCTGTCTGTGCGGCAGTTGTTTCATAGGCAAGGTTACCGATAACGGTAAGTCTTATCCAAGGAAGAACAATGCCGAGTGCGTTTGCCAGAACGATAACAGTTGCAAGAATTGAAATTGCGGGTGCAACTGTGAAAAGGATGCTGGAAACGACTGTGTTTTTAAGTGTTTCTTTGCTGATGCCAAGCTCTTTTGCGTGCTTCCATGACTTCACGATAAAGAACACGGACTGGAGAGTTACGAATGCCACAACGCAGAGAGCGAGGACATACATAAAGGTGCTTTCTTTGAAATCCAAGATTTTTCACTCCTAAATTCATAATATATAGATAATATCATACATTAATATATCAAGTCAAGATTTTATGAATAATAATAGAAAAACCGCACAGGAAAATCCCATGCGGTTATATCGCTTTATTCAATTACTCTGCTGCTTCAAGATAAAGAGAATTCACCCATCCGACAACCCCGTTATATTCAACCTTTGCCCAACCGGGTTGGCTTTCAACAACCGTAAGAGGTGTGCCGTTTTCAACCTTAACGAGCGATGCGCTTTCACGGCTCGGGTCTATACGGATATTGAGCACTCCGCCCTTGGTTTTGACTTTATAGTTTCCGGGTTCAACAGCCGTAGCATTTTCCTTTGAAAAATCGATATCATAATAAACCTTGCCCGCTTCGAGCTCCTTGCCGTAGGCTTCATACATTTCGCTCACCGAAACAATTCTGAACCCTTTTTCAACAAGACTCGGCACAAGAATTTCGCATAAATCTGCCGTAAAATCATAAATATCGTGCATAAGAATGATGTCGCCCTTTTCGGCTTCACCAATAACTCTGTCTGCTATCATCTTAAGGTCGGCTTCCCTCTGCTCTTCCGTTCTGTCCTTATGAGCCGCATCCTTATATTTCCAATCCTCGGTATCAATCGACCATTGGATAAGAGGCATGCCGATTTTATCGGTCACTCCGCTGAAATGTCCGCCAGGCGCTCTGAAAAGTTTTATTTCAACACCTGTAAGCGACTTTACAAGCTCATTCGGACCGTTCACCTGATCCGCAATTTCTTCGGGTTTTGACTTCATAAGATTTTTATGACCTAAAGAATGATTTGCAACCTCATTTCCCGTTTCGGAAATGCGCTTTATGGTTTCAACATTATTTTCAACATTGTATCCGACAATAAAAAATGTTGCCGTAGCGTTGTTTTCGTCAAGAATATCAAGCACTCTGTTGGTATAAGTGTAATGCGGACCGTCATCAAATGTCAGCGCAATAAGTTTTTCTTCTGACATCGGTTTTTTTGTTGTTATTTCCTCAACAATATCCGAACCGCCCTCTCCTGTCATGGTTGTTGTTTCTTCGTCAATCGGATTTTTATCGCATCCGACAAAAAGCGCAATCGCAGCAACCAACACCGCAACAACGCAGAAAAACCTCTTTTTCATTATTTTTCCCCTCGTTTCACACTGTCTGCCGTCATTATATTCCTTATTATTTGTTTTATTTTTCTTTTTATGAACAATAACAAAATTGTAATTAATTGTTTACAATTTGTAAAGAAATGCAAAAAAATACTCCCCGTCGCTATTGCAACGAGGAGTGTGGTGACCCGGACGGGACTCGAACCCGTGTTACCGCCGTGAAAGGGCGGTGTCTTAACCGCTTGACCACCGGGCCAAATAAAAATATGGTAGCGGCAGTTGGATTTGAACCCACGACCTACCGGGT
>JAZQTZ010000010.1:0-11886 GCA_045631105.1 Acutalibacteraceae bacterium | reverse complement strand
TCACTTCTCATGGGCGAAAGCATGAGAGACACATCATCAGGCTATGACACAACTCTTTACAGAGAACCCGTCGGCGTTTTCGCAGGCATCGTTCCTTTCAACTTTCCCGGTATGATTCCCATGGGCTGGATGTCACCCCTCTGCATTGTTTGCGGTAACACAATCGTTCTCAAGGCAGCATCAATGACTCCCATGACCTGCATGAGACTCGCTGAACTCTGGCAGGAAGCAGGTCTTCCCGACGGCGTTATCAACATCGTTACCTGCTCGAGAAACGAAGCTGAAATCTTCATGGATCACCCCGATGTTAAGGGTATCACATTTGTTGGTTCAACAAGCGTTGGCCTTCATATCTATTCAAGAGCTGCCGCAAACGGCAAGAGAGTTCAGGCTCTCTGCGAAGCAAAGAACCATGCACTTGTTCTTGAAGATGCCGCACTTGAAAGAAGCGCAAGAGGCATCATCAACTCATCATTCGGTTGCGCAGGTGAACGCTGCATGGCTCTCCCCGTTATCGTTGCTCAGGAAAGCATCGCAGACGAACTTGTGGGATATCTTGTTAAGTTCGCAAAAGAGCTTAAGCTCGGCCCCGCATACGATAAGGAATCAACCCTCGGTCCCGTTGTTACCGAAGCTCACAGACAGTCCATTCTCAAGTGGATTGAAAAAGGCATCGAAGAAGGCGCAGAGCTTGTTCTTGACGGCAGAAATCCCGTTGTTCCCGGCTATGAAAACGGCTTCTATGTTGGCCCCACAATCTTCGACCATGTAACAGAGGATATGACAGTCGGCCAGAGAGAAATCTTCGGACCTGTTCTCTGCGTTAAGAGAGTTAAGGACTTTGAAGAAGGTCTTGCAATTATGAATGCAAATCCCTTTGCAAACGGCTCGGTTATCTTCACTCAGAGCGGTTACTACGCAAGAGAATTCGCAAAGAGAACAGACGGCGGTATGGTTGGCGTTAACGTTGGTATTCCCGTACCCGTCGGCGTGTTCCCCTTCACAGGTCACAAGCAGTCATTCTTCGGCGACCTCCATTGCCTCGGCAAGGACGGCTTCCGTTTCTACACAGAAACAAAGGCTGTTACAACCCGTTGGTTTGATGAGGAAGAAATGAAGGCACAGACCGTTGACACATGGGACGGTTCAGTCGGCGGCGACCTTAAATAATCTGACTAAAAAATTTTCGGCACGGATAATCCGTGCCGATTTTTGTTGCCTATAATAAAAAAACGGTGCATACCGAAACCGATATGCACCGCAATATTATGTTTTAATTAGAAATCAACCTTGAGGTCATAGTAGCAGCACTTGAAGAGTTTTTCCATTTCTTCCTGGCTGGGCTGACGGGGGTTGGAACCTGTGCAAGCATCAGCAATAGCGTTCTTTGCGATTTCGGGAAGTCTCTCAAGGAATATTTCTTCAGGAACGAAGCCCTGTTCGCAAGGATAGCTGTCTGCGCCGTAGTTCTTGATGCACTGGGGAATGTTGAGCTGGTCATTCATACCGCGGAGATATGCGATAAGAAGCTGAACCTTTTCTTCAACAGTTGCGCCGCCGAGATTAAGTCTGTCTGCAATCTTTGCATAACGCTTTGCAGCAGATTCAACCTTTGCGTTAAATTCGATAACCTTGGGAAGATACATAGCATTAGCTGCACCATGGATGATGTGTGCGCCGTTGCCGTAGTCAGCAAAAGCTGCGCCTGTCTTATGAGCCATTGAGTGAACAATACCGAGGAGAGCATTTGAGAATGCCATACCTGCAAGGCACTGTGCGTTGTGCATCTTTTCACGGCAGTCATTGTCGCCGTTGTATGAATCAACAAGGTTTTCCTGAATCATTTCGATTGCATGGAGTGCGAGGGGATCTGTATAGTCACAGTTTGCAGTTGAAACATAAGCTTCAACAGCGTGAGTCATAGCGTCCATACCTGTGTGAGCAACAAGCTTTTTGGGCATTGTCTCTGCAAGCTCTGAATCAACGATAGCGATATCGGGAGTGATTTCAAAGTCTGCAAGAGGATATTTGATACCCTTTTCATAGTCTGTGATAACTGAGAAAGCAGTAACTTCAGTTGCAGTACCCGATGTTGAGGCAATAGCAATAAAGCGTGCCTTCTGACGAAGTTCGGGAATACCGAATACTACGCACATTTCTTCGAATGTGATTTCGGGATATTCATACTTAATCCACATAGCCTTTGCTGCGTCGATGGGTGAACCGCCGCCAACTGCAACAATCCAGTCGGGTTCAAATTCAGCCATAGCAGCTGCGCCTTTCATAACTGTATCAACTGAGGGATCGGGTTCGATGCCTTCGAAAAGCTTAACTTCGAGGCCAGCTTCTTCAAGATAAGCAACAATCTTATCAAGGAAGCCGAACTTCTTCATTGAACCGCCGCCTACACAAACGATAGCTTTCTTACCTTTGATAGTTTTGAGAACTTCAAGAGAACCTTTGCCATGATAAAGGTCTCTGGGGAGAGTAAATCTTGCCATTGGAATCATCCTCCTTAATTTTATTACAAATAAATTATATCATATCTTTTTGATGAGTACAATATAAATATTTTTTACCGATTAAATATTCATTACGGCAAAATTCTGTTGGTTGTTATATATTCAACGCCAAGGAAACAGAGGATATCTGCAGCGGGGAGTCTGTCAACCGTCCATGCGGCACAGGTTATTCCCTTGTTCTTTACATCGTCAATCTTAAAAAAATTAGCGATTCTTTTATGGTTGAATGCGATTGCGGTGTTATTTTCTTCGGCAAAATCAATGCTTTCATCGCTGATTTTTGAAACAAGATACCAGAGTTCTATTCCTGAATCGGCATTACGGAGTGCCGAAAGTCTTTCGCTGTTGAAATCAATAACAAGAGGCTCCACACTCAGATTTTTTCCTTTGATAATTTCAAGCACAGCCGCCATATCTTCTGGATTGCCGCCCTTGACTTCAATCATGGCGCGCATTGAATATTCTTCGCAGATATCAAGTGCTTCTTCAAGGGTTATTATCTTAAGGTCGGGATAATTTTTAATACCGTTGCCCGAATCAATTTTAAGCTCCATGATTTCGGCATAGGTGAAATCGCTTACATTGCCCTCGCCGTCAGTCATTCTGTCAACTGTATCGTCATGCATAAGAATCCATACGCCGTCTTTTGTGGGTACGATATCAAACTCTGCAGCGTAATAGCCTGCTTTCCCTGCTTCAACGAGTGCGGGTGCGGAATTTTCGGGGGCAACGTTGGAAAGACCTCTGTGAGCGGTAAAATACTGCGTTTTATCGGTCAATGCCGATATACTCAAATCTGCGCTGATGGTCGGAACTATTCTTTCGATAATATTAAAAACCGCGATTATCAAAACTATAACCGCTATAATTTTAATGATTCTTTTCATGGTATACCTCACAGAAAAAAAGCCCGCCAAGATGACGGGCAGATATATTATTTGTTGAAATACTGGGGAAGGAATTCTTTGTGTGCTTCCTTAAGCTCGTTGAAGCACTTAACGGTCTTTTCATAGTCACCAACAAGAGGATGAACAAGGAGACCCTTGATTGCATAATCATCGTCGCCTGTGATTGCAGCCTTAACAGCATACTTTTCGTATGTCTTGACAACTCTCATAAGTCCAACGATATGGTCATTGATTTTTTCTGTTACGGGAACAGGTGTTGCACCGTCTGCACCGATAACAGCTGCAATTTCAACGATATCGTCATCAGCCATGAAGGGAAGAGTGCCGTTGTTCTTGATGTTTACAACGTGAACATCCTTCTTATCGTTTGCAATTGAGTCGATAAGTGAAACAGCTGCAAGCGAATACTTGTGACCGCCTCTCTTATCAAGAAGTGCAGGCTTTGTAACGATTTCTTCGTTCTGATACATTTCAAGAAGCTGTTCTTCAATTTCCATGCAAACTTCTGCTCTTGTTTTGTCATCTTCTCTCTGGTGAGCAAGCTTTGCTTCACGGCAGTAATAATACTGGAGATATGATGAGGGAAGACCCTGAACGGTCTTGAGGCAGTCGATTGAGAAGCCGTCATCCTTGATATTTGCCATAACCTTGGGTGAGAAACCGCTTTCGATAAGACCGGGAAGAAGCTCTTCGCCATTCTTCTTAACAGAGGTAATCCAGCTGAGGTGGTTAAGACCAACATAAGTAATATCGCTGTCTTCGCCTGTGATTTCCTTAACGTCGTCAAGCATATCGATGGGAACGTTGCAAAGACCGATGTTCTTTACGTTTGTATGGTTAAGAATGAACTCGGTAATGATGCCCGAGGGATTTGTGAAGTTGATAAGCCATGCATCGGGGCAGATAGCTTCGATTCTGTCGCAGATTTTCTTGATAACGGGGATTGTTCTCTGAGCCTTGAAGAAACCGCCGATACCTGTTGTTTCCTGACCAATGAGGTTATATTTCTTGGGAATGCTTTCGTCAAGATGACGGCAGGGAAGCTTACCTACACGAATCTGTGTAACAACGAAATCTGCGCCCTGAAGAGCTGTGTCAAGGTCATCTGTGAAAACAACTTCGCAGTCATCGCCCACATTCTTGAGCATTCTGACACAAAGGTCACCTACGATATTTCTTTTTCTTTCGTCGATATCCATGAAGGATATTTTCTTAAGCTTAAGGCTGTCCTTTGCCTTAAGGAAACCGTCAACAAGCTCGGGGCAATAGGTGCTGCCCGAACCGATTACAGCAACATTAATTTCTCTCATTGTCATCTATCTCCTTATTCTGCATAATCCTGCATAATCCAATTGATGCATCCTGTTACGGGAAGTGCATCAAGCTTTATGAACTTAAGTTTCTTGCCGCTGAATTCTTCAGCCTTTGAAAGAAGCATATCAAGATAAAATTTGTTGTCGAGTTTAACGTTGATTGAACCTGAAAGAACAACTTCAACCTCGCCGTCACCGAAATCAAGCTCATTTGAAAGAGCTGCGATAAGCTGTGCGCCTCTGATTGCCATTCTTTCGCAATAATCGCAAGCGGGTTTATCGCCCTGCTTTGCAGCTTCGAAGAAGAATGCAACCATGTTTCTGATATGCTCTGCGCCGTCTTCGCCTTCAATCTTTTCAATAAGACCGAGAACTTCGCCTCTGTCCTTAAAGCCGTATTTCTCCATTACCATGGGAGTGATGAGTGTTTTTTCAAGGCCAAGGAAAAGCTCGTTATAAACAAGTCTGAAAGCTTCGATAACGATGTTACCGCCGCCTGAGATATCGCCCGAGAAATCGCCGAGACCTGCAAGCTGAAGCATCTTTCCGTCAAGACCGATACCGTTGCAGCAAACGCCTGTGCCGCAGTTATAACCGATTGCGCTCTTGCCTGTTGCGCCTGCTTTTACAACGATGAAACCGTCATTGAAAACCTCAAAGTTAGCAAGACCCTTTTCACGGAGCTTTCCGCACATGATATCATACTGATAGGGATGGTCGATACCGGCAAGACCCATGAGGGTGAAGCTTACGTCTGCAAGCTTGATTCCTGCTTTTTCGCAGAGGTCATTAAGACCGTTCATGATGATATCGCTTGCGCCGTCAAATGCGGTTTCGAGATTTTCGTGATTACTGCCTGCACCTGTTACGGTTTCAAGCATATTTTTGTTTTCATCAAAGAGGGCAAATGCGGTTTTTGTTCCGCCGCCGTCAACGCCGATATAATATTTCATAATCTATCTCCTTATTATTCAAAGAATTCTTCACATACTTCGTCAAGGCAATACTTACCTCTTCTGATGGGTTCTCTGTCTATCCACATACCGTTTGTGAAATCGGGGAATGCAACGGGTGCGCTTCCGAGAGCGATTGACTGCTCTGAAAGGCAGGTAACAGCCATCATAACCGCTGTGTCATAAACATCAATGGGGGGCTTTGCATCGAGTCTTACACTCTCTGCAAATGCAGAAAGAACAAGATAGTCCATACCGCCGTGGCCTGCGTGAACACCGTCTGCCTGATACTTCTTCCAGAGGGGATGTTCGTACTGTTCACGATAGCCTTCGAAATCCTCGGGATGATGCATCCAGTCGCCTTCTTCATGCTTTGTCTGACCCTCGATATAAATCGATTCGCCGTCTTCCATATAGATACCCTTGGTACCCTGAACACGGTAAGCTCTTGAATAGTGTCTGGGAAGTGAGCAGTCATGGGTGAGAACAACTGTTTCGCCGTTTGCACACTTGAGCATTGTTGTTACGATATCACCCTGATTGAAGTTATAGTTTGCAAGGTCATAATCCTCGCCTTTATTCTCCTTAATCCATTCGTTAAGACCTCTGGACTTGCTTGCCATTGAAACAAGAGAAACAAATCTGTTGCCTCTGTTGATGCCGAGAACCTTGGTAATGGGACCGAGCTGATGGGTGGGATAAAGCTCGCCGTTTCTCATCTGGAAATTGAAGAGTCTGCCATGTCTGTTTTCTCTTCCGAGGCTGATTTCATCACGAAGGTCATGCTGATATCCGCCTGTCATATGTATGATTTCGCCGAAGATACCCTTCTTTACCATATTGAAAAGAGCCATTTCGTTTCTGTCATAGCAGCAGTTTTCGAGAAGCATGCAGAACTTGCCTGTTTCTTCGCTTGTGCGGACAAGCTGCCAGCATTCTTCGACGCTTGCTGCGCCGCCAACTTCCATTGCAACATGAACGCCAGCTTTCATAGCATCAACAGCAATTCTTGAATGGGTAATCCATGTTGTTGCAATATAAACCGCATCAAGATTTTCTTTTTCAAACATCTCTTTATAATCGAGATAAACGTTGGCATCTGTGCCGACTTCTTCCTTAACTATCTCAGCGCCTCTCTTGGCTCTGTCTTCATATTTATCACAAACAGCAGGAACTCTTACGCCTTCGCACTTAAGAAGTTCACGGAGCATTCCTGAACCTCTGCCGCTTGTGCCGATAATACCAATGTTAACAAATTCTTTCATAGCGATACCTCTGTAAAAATAAAAGTAACCGTCAGACATTCTCCGACAGTTACCATTATAAAACAACTTTTTGAAAAAGGCAATATTATTTAAAATATCTTTTAAAATGTTTTTGCCATTTTGCGAGATAAACGCTAAGCATTCCCGTCAAAGCGATATCATACATGATAAAAGCAACCGTTCCCATGCCGAGAAGAATGGGATAAGCCATCATTCCGAATTCTTCGGTTTCATCGATGGTGACACCCATGAGCTTTATCATCAGATAATATGAAACCACCATTGTTATAACAAAGGTCAGAACTTTCAATATCCAACCGACTGCGGTCGGCAGCTTCGATTCGATAACGGCTTTGAGTATCGGATAATAGCCGAAGAAAGCAAGATACATCACGGCAACCTCTTTATCGGGAACAAGAAGCATTCCGAGAATCGCAACGGTACAATAAACACCGAACGCCCATTTTTTATCGATTTCAATAACAACAAAAACTATAAACAGACCTGCAACGGCAGGAAGCGCATATGTTAAGAACGGAATTATTGCAACCGAAATCATCAGAACAAGCGATACCGCCGCAACAATTCCTCCTATGGCGCATTTTGAACTTTGTTTCATAATTCAACCTCAACAACAAGGAATCAGGTCGCCGCCGAAGCATTCGCAGCAGCAATCGGCACAGATAAGACCCGTGCAGACATCACAGCCTGAACACCCCTTCTTTTCTTCTCTGCGTTCGGTTTTATAGCCGCCCGAACGTGAAGTGTTTACCTTGTTATATGCCATTTTATATGTGTTGTTTGAAGGGTCGAGGTTGCTTGCGGTTGCAAAATTCTTTGCCGCTTCTTCGAGCCATCCTCTTTTTTGCTGAATTGTTCCTTTGAGATAATACCATTCCGCATTTCTGGAATATTCAGGCATGCCGTCAAGAAGAGTCTGCGCATCGTCAAGTCTGCCTGAATTTATTTTCGCTCTGATATCGGAATAATCAACGCCCGTATGGGTTGAACTGCCCGATGAATATCCACCGCCTGAACCGCCCATAACAATTGCATCATAAGCAGCATTGATTTCATCAACCATTGACTGATTATTACTGTCCTGATATCTTCTGAGCAATTCACGGTAAGCGGCATTGACCTGCTCCATTCCCGCACCTTGGGGAACGCCGAGAACTTCATAAGGATTTCTCATTAAAACCTCACTCCACAGTATAAATAGTTTTCTCTTTCGTTTCGGATCTGTATTTTTTCAGCACTTTTTCCATGCTGAAATCAAGACCGTCAAGAACAATATTTTCAAGCATATCCTCAAAGCGTTTTTTCTCAACCGAATCGAGCGCTTCGAGGGCATTGCTCTGGGTAAGATTGAGCATTCCCGTTACCCTTTGAGCAAATTCCGTTCTTATGTTATCGCTTTTTATTTCGCCGTATTCAGACGAAAACGGATTGAAGCTTCCGTTTTTCAAATCGTCTTCAAGGTCATCGGCGGCATCGAGAATATAGACATATCTGCCGACCATGTATCCGAGAGAATAAAGCGAATTTTTTGCTTCACCGTCAAATCCGAGGGAGAATATTTTTCCCAACGCATCGGCACTCGGGTGCGCCGCTTCATCAATACCGACATCTTTCTTTTTTTCGGTTTCGGACTGAATTTTCATTGACTCGCCGATAATCCTATCAATATCGGGAGCAAGGCGTTTTGCCTTTTTATGCATAAGAAAAATAATCGGATAAAGAAGATATGCAACAAACTTTGACTTGAACCCACCGTCATGCATATTGTCGAGAATCTTATAAAAGACGGTTATTATAATCGCATGGGAACAAAAATCAAGGTCTCCCCTGCTCTGACATATCATGCATTTTTTTGCGGGATTATAGGGGCACCTCTTTCCGATAAACGAACAGCCGTTTTCAGCCGCCGCAAGACGAAGCACCGCTGCAAAAGCAAAATCATAGCTGAGAAAAAGCTGAGCTATGGGAGAATAGTTTCTGCCCAGTGCCCTACACAGCGAACAATAAATTCCTCTGTACAGTTCATAATCCTTTACCTTCATTTCAGGCTTGAAGGCTTTAACATATCCGAGCAATCTCAACCCTCCGATAATTTACTACATTATATTTTATATTATTTTACCGCACAATCGGTTAACATATTGTAAACTTTTTGACAAATAAAACAAAAAGCACCTCCCGAGAGGTGCTTTTCATCATTTTATACAGCAATTGCAAACTCGTTTTCGCCTTTTAACAGTTCGTATTCTTTATCGGCGAAACGGAACACCGCTTTTGTGCCGTCGGGAATTGAAATTCTGAATTTCGTTTCACCCGAATTATTTTCATAGCTTACCGCCACAAATCCTGCAGGAGTTTTCATGCTTCCGCTCATTCGTGAGAAACGGTCAACCGACTGCGGTGCTATAACAAGCGAAGAATAACCGACCGTATTTTCCGCCTGCTTTATACCAAGAAGATACTCAAAAATATAAGCAACAGTTGAACCAAACATCGGATGACTGTGGGAACGGCTTCGGTTACTGTCCCAATATTCGTGGAACGACGTTGCGCCGTTTCTGCGCCAATGCTCATATCCCTGTTCACCGTTATTTGTCATAAGATCAACGGCAAGATTGCTGTCGCCGTTTTCGAAAAGCATACGGGTAACTATATCAGTTGCAAAAATTCCCGTATCGTAATATCCGAGCTTTTTATAGTAACTGACCATGTTTTCATAGGTCTTTTCGTTACCGAGTCCGATGTCAACCGCAAATGAGTTTGCGCCCTGAACATTCATAACAAAATTATCGTCGAATGTGTTGAAATAAGCCGCGGTTATCGCGCCCTTGCGATATTTTATCTTTTCCTCATATTCCGCAATATCCTCATCCTTGCCGATAATTCTTGCGATTTCGCACATCTGCCCCAGCGATTTCACCATGAAATAGGTGTTGACCATCGGTGCGGGAAGAATTACCTGCTGATTATGAGAAGTGATATCTCTGTCGGGATAGAGAATATTCGGTCCGCACCAGTCTCCGAGACACCATTCGCCCTTTTTATCGCTTGTAACAAGACCGTAATCGGAATGAGACTCAAGATAATCGATATATCGGCGCATATTGGCATAATATTTTTCGAGAATGTTCTTGTCGCCGTAGTGTTTATAAAGCTGATAGGGCACTTCAACAACGGCGCATCCCCATCCGCCGGGTCCTCCGCCGCTTCTGATATAGGGCGCAGTATACTGAATATGACCGCTCAGAACATCCTGACCGTCTGCAATATCCTGCATCCATTTTTCATAGAATTTTCTTGCATCGAGGACTGATAAAACGGCATGGCAGGTTACCTGACCGTCTCCTGTATAGCCTCTTCTTTCGAGGTGAGGACAGTCTGAGGGATGACCGGTATGCATATTGCAAAGCATGGTATGAATGAAGGTTTTATATGTCCAGTTAAGAGTTTCGTTGTCGCATTCAAAGGTTGAGGAAACGGGAACATCCGCATAAATTTCTTTCACGCATTCGGGAGTTGCGTTTCCGATAACCTCAAAATATCGGAATCCGAACCATGTGAATTCGGGCTGAACGGTTGTTTCCTCTCCGTTTGAAACAACGGTAAACTGCTGAGAGTGAACATGGGTAAGCTCATTGTTTTCCGAAATTTCCTCAGCAAGATTAACTGTTATTTTTTCGCCTTTTGCGGCGGTTATTTTCAAAACGGGATAGCCAGTTGTGTTTTCACCGCAATCATAAATTATACCCGATGCGGTTTCTGCAATTTTTTTGACGGAAAGAATTCGGATAAGTTTATCCCACGGACAATCGGTTGAACAATATTCGGTTTCGAGATCTTCTGTCAAAACTGCATTATCCCACGAAGAATCATCGAAATCCGCACCAAAGCAATCCTCATAATCGGTATAATCTCTATGCTCATATCTGACAAAGTTATAGTCTTTTACACAGCTTTCGCCCACACGGCAGTTTTCATCGGAAACAAAATGAGATGTACCGTTTTCGTTTTCAACGGTTATGCAATAAATTGCTTTCGGCAGTCCGAAAACACGGTTGTCAAAGGTGTACCAACCTCCGCCGTAGTGAATAGCAATGCTGTTTTTTCCCTCTTTCACGAAAGGAGTTATATCAAAACGCGGAACATAAACTCTGTGAGCGGAAATAACCTCGTCAACGGGGTCGCAGGTTGCTTCAAAATCAGAGGAAAGAGGCAGAAAGGTATCGGGATTTATGCATTCGCCGTTAATATAACACTTAAAAAATCCCAGACCAAGTAAATTAAGTGTTACTCTTTCGGCGTAATTGATTTCAAAATCCCCTCTTATTATTGAAAAAGTTTTTTCGGTGCGGTTTTCTGCACCTATCCATTTTGCATTATGAAAAAATTGTTCACGGGTCATGCTGTGTTCTCCTTTCGGATGTCTTATATCCTAAAGTATAACATATCCTGATAAATTGTCAAAAGAAAAATCCCCGTTCCGGAGAACGAGGATTCCTGGCTGGGACGGCTGGATTTGAACCAGCGAATGACAGAGTCAAAGTCTGTTGTCTTACCGCTTGACGACGCCCCAATATCTGATTAACATTTGATATTAAAATACGCAAAGCACTCAGCTTTGCGTAACATCAATCTAAATGGGGTGGCTGATGGGATTCGAACCCACGACCTCCAGGGCCACAACCTGGCACTCTAACCAACTGAGCTACAGCCACCATTTGGAAACTGCGGCTTTTGAAGCCGCAGTTATGGCGCGCTTGAAGGGACTCGAACCCCTGACCCACTGCTTAGAAGGCAGTTGCTCTATCCAGCTGAGCTACAAGCGCATAATGGAGCGGGTGATGGGAATCGAACCCACACGACCAGCTTGGAAGGCTGGGATTCTACCATTGAACTACACCCGC
>JAZQTZ010000009.1:0-13947 GCA_045631105.1 Acutalibacteraceae bacterium | reverse complement strand
ATGATGGACGTTCTCGATGAACTCGCTCTTACCGTAAGCGATCTTGAGGACGGCATGGATCTTATCTCCGAACAGCTCGACGCTGTTGATGAAGATCTCGATGAACTTGAAAGCTTCGTTTATGAAGAGCTTGACGATTGCGATTGCGATTGCGACGATTGCGACGACTGCTATGATGACGAAGAAGAATACTACGACGTTGAATGCCCCAGCTGCGGCGAGGTTATCTGCGTTGACAGAGAGATTCTTGAAGAAGGCAGCATCACATGCCCCAGCTGCAACGAACTTCTCGAGTTCGACATCGACTGCGACTGTGACGATTGCGAATAATTGATAAAACGAAAAGCCGCCTTGCATATGCAGGGCGGTTTTTAAATGGAGTCTGTATGATTAAAAACATAATTTTCGATATGGGCGGTGTGCTCATTGATTATAATCCCGAAAAAACGCTTTACGGTTTGTTTGACAAAGAAACAGCCGATATCCTTCTGCGCGAAATTTTCAGAAATCCCATCTGGTCGGATAAAGACCGAGGCATCATCTTCCCCGAAGAAATAATGAAACAGAAAAAAGATTCAATTCCCGCAGAAGTTTTTGAGAAAGTCTGCGAAATGGTTGATAATTTCTATCCCTACATGCCGCCGTTTGAAAAAATGGTGCCTTTCATTGAAATGCTGAAGGAAAAAGGCTTCGGAATTTATCTTCTCTCAAACGCTTCGTCAGATTTTCATGAACGCAGAAAGGATATCCCCGCCCTTTCGCTCTTCGACGGCGTTCTGATTTCCGCCGATTATAAGCTCCTCAAACCCGAAAAAGAAATATACCTCGCACTTTACGAGAAATTCTCATTAAAGCCCGAGGAATGTTTCTTCATTGATGATGTTGGGGCGAATATCGACGGCGCAAAGGCAACGGGAATGGACGGACATTGCTATTTCCACGGCGATATCGATATTCTCAAAAAAGATATGGTCGAAAAAGGAATATTATAATTTATTGTATGCGGTCAGATTAAAGTTTTTGATTTCAACGGTGCAGTCATAGTTGCCGTGGATTTCAAAACCGATGTTCGTTCCGCCGAAATAAAATTCTTCTTTTGAAATTTCTCTGCCGAAAATATTATCTTCGTTCGCGCGTCTTACAGCGTCGTTGATATGCTCGGTGAGGTCGATTTCAACATGAACCCATTCATCGGAAACATACGGTTTTCCGTTTCTGAAAAGCGAACGGTTCTTGAATCCGTAAGTATCCTTTGTTGAAAGGCTGTAAATCATGCAGTTGCTCGCTTCGTCAAGCGCCCAATATGTGTCCTGATATCCTCTGTCATCAAACAGATTGAGTCCGAACCATATGAACTCGTGTTTTTCCGTGCCTTTCATATAAAAATACGCAAGAAACTGGGCGGCATTGATGCCGTCCTTATTTGTTGTATCAACAAAATCGGAAAGCTTTATGTCAAGCGATGCAACGATTCTGTCGGCGGAGCAATTATAGAAAGTTTTATCCTTATCGGAAAGTGACGCATAATCGCAAATCGGCGACTGTTCAAGCAGAAGATGAGGCCATGCACCGTCACCTGCCGCTTCGCCGTTATAAACATTTGCCGCATTCAGACGAAGCAAAACCGATTTTTCCGCAGGGTTATAAGTAACAGTCTTTGTCAGTCCGTCGGTTATTGTGTATTTATCGCTTTCCGCTCTGTCTGCCCACAGACATTTGCCCGAATTCCATTGAGCAATCATCCAGTCAGGCGTACTGTTTTCATTATAAACAAAATCGCCGAGTTTTACCCCCGCACCGTTTTCAGTCTGCTGTGAAACAACAGAAAATCCGTTTTCAAAACTCGGGTCGGCAAAAAGCTGCTTCGACTCATAGCCATTGAGAGGAATGTTGAAAACGGACGAAATTGCGAGACAAACCATAAAAAATAAAGATATAATTTTTGCAAACATAATTATCACCATCTTTATTATAACATCTCCGAAAATAAAAAACAATATCATATTGACTGCACCGAAAACAAAGTGGTATTATATATACAAATAAATATGTAAAGGCATAAAAACATGAATTGTTATTCACAAACCGCAAAAACCGTTCCCGAATTTATGTCGCTTGCCAATGCAATCAGAAAAACCCGTCTCCCCTGCGGAGTTACGGGGCTTTCGCACATACACAAGGCTCACGTTATCGCCTCGATGTGTATGTGTCTGATGCAGAAGGCAATTGTTATTGTTCCCGATGAGGCAACGGCAACCCGTATGCGGCAGGATCTGGAAGGTTTCGGAGTCAATGCTCTGCACTATCCTGCAAGAGATTTTTCTTTCCGCACCCTCGAAACCGTTTCAAGAGAATATGAACACGCCCGCCTGAAAGTGCTTGACAAAATGCTTTCGGGCAGTTACGACGTTGTTGTTTTATCAGCGGAGGCTGCAATGCAGCTTACCGTTCCCCCTGCCATGCTCATGAACGGCAGTTTTTCGATAGAATCGGGCGAGGACTATGATTCAGAAGAGCTCATCATGAGCCTCATGAAAAGCGGCTATACCCGAAGCGAACAGGTTGACGGCGCAGGTCAGTTCGCACTCAGAGGCGGTATCCTCGACTTCTTCCCTCCCGATTCAAAACAGCCTTGCCGAATCGAATTCTGGGGCGATACGGTTGACAGCATTTCTTTCTTCGACCCCGAAACCCAACGAAGAACGGATTCCGTTGACGAAATCCGCATAACCCCTGCCCGTGAAATTCTCTGCTCTCCCGAAATGCTGACAGCACTTATCGAAAAGCATATCGCAGAGAACAAAATCAAGGGCGAGGCTCTCAAAAATCTTAACGACGATATTGCAAAAATGAACGACGGAATCCGTCTTTCTTCTCTCGATAAATATCTTCCGCTTATCTATCCCGATTGTTGCAGTATCTTTGATTACGCTGAAAAATCAATGCTTTTCGTCTGCGAAAGCTTTGCGGTCAAAGATAAATTCACAAGCGCATCAACGCTTCTTCTCGAAACCGTCAAGGGACTTTTTCAGGACGGCATTCTTTGTAAAGGTCTTGATTGCTATGGCATAAGACTCCCCGATTTGTTCACTTATTATGAGGATATGGGCGCGGTTTATCTCGATAATCTTCCGAGGGGCAGTTTTGACACACCCGTCAAAGAACTCATAACTTTCACAGCAAAACAGATAAGCCCGTGGAACGGAACTCTTTCGGCGGTTGTTGACGACCTCAACGCTGTCAGACAAAGGCTCGGTCATTCATGCGTTGTTCTTGCAGGAACTGATAAATCGGCAAAAACTCTTGCGGAAGACCTTGAAAACGAGGGTATCCCCGCTCTTTTCTGCCCCGTACCCCCTGCCGAATTCCCCGAAAAAACAGTTTGCGTTCTTCCCGGAGGATTTTCCGCAGGCTTTGAATATCCGAGCTCAAAATTCACTCTTATAACTTACAGAGCAAGAACGGTCACCAAAAACCGGGTTGCTTCAACCAAAAGAGGCAAAAACGCCTTCAATAATCTCGATGAGCTTCACAGAGGCGAATATGTTGTTCACTCTGCTCACGGTATCGGTATTTTTGAGGGCATACAGACCCTTGAAGCTTCGGGCACAACAAAGGATTATATCAAAATCCGTTATGACAAGGGCGATAACCTTTATGTTCCCGTAACACAGCTCGACCAGGTTTCGAAATATATCGGGCCGAAGAGCGACGATAAGCCTCTGAAACTCAACAAACTCGGCGGAAAAGACTGGCAGAAAACCCGTTCGAGAGTCAAAAGCGCAGTCAAGGACATGGCGAAGGAACTCATCGAGCTCTATTCGAAACGTATCAGCCTCAAAGGTCACGCCTTTTCTCAGGATATTGATATGCAGAACGACTTTGAGCGCCGTTTTGAATTCGTTGAAACAGACGACCAGCTTCGTTGCATCCATGAAATAAAAAAGGATATGGAAAAGCCCTACCCTATGGACAGACTCCTCTGCGGTGATGTCGGCTTCGGCAAGACCGAAGTTGCGCTCCGAGCCGTTTTCAAATGCATCGCAGACGGAAAACAATGCGCAATTCTTGTTCCCACAACAATTCTTGCGCTTCAGCATTATCAGACGATCCTCCGACGTTTTGAAGGATTTCCGATTGAAGCGGGAATGCTTTCCCGTTTCTGCACAAAAAAAGAAACCGAGAAAACACTCAACGGACTTCGCAGAGGTTCGGTTGACGTTGTTGTAGGTACACACAGAATAATTTCGAAAGACGTTGAATTCCGCGATCTCGGACTGATTATCGTTGACGAGGAACAGCGCTTCGGCGTTGCACAAAAAGAAAAACTCAAGCAGAATTTCCCCACTGTTGACGTTCTCACTCTTACTGCAACTCCCATTCCGAGAACGCTCAACATGGCGATGACGGGAATCCGTGATATGTCCGTTCTCGAAGAAGCCCCGCAGGACAGACTCCCCGTTCAGACCTATGTTATTGAACACAACATGCCCGTTCTCGTTCAGGCGATGGAGCAGGAGCTCCGCCGAGGCGGTCAGGTTTATTATCTCTACATCAGGGTTGAAGATATCGAGAAAAAGGCGGCAGAAATCAAAGCGATGATTCCCGATGCCAATGTCGGAATCGGCCACGGAAAAATGACCGAGGATGAACTCAGCGAAGTCTGGCGCAGACTTCTCGAGGGCGAAATCGATATTCTTGTTTGCACAACGATTATCGAAACGGGCGTTGATGTTCCGAATGCGAACACCCTCATCATTGAAAATGCCGACAGAATGGGTCTTGCACAGCTTCATCAGATAAGAGGCAGAGTCGGCAGGTCGTCACGCCGTGCGAGCGCATATTTTACCTTCACAAGAGGAAAACAGCTCAGCGAAATCGCAACAAGACGTCTTGATTCGATAAGGGAATTCACCGAATTCGGTTCGGGCTTCCATATTGCCATGCGTGACCTTGAACTGCGAGGCGCAGGCAACGTTCTCGGCGCAAATCAGCACGGTCATATGGAAACGGTCGGTTATGAAATGTATGTCAAACTTCTCGAACAGGCAATCAGCGAGGAGAAGGGCGAAAAATCCGATGCGCCCGAAAAAGACTGCGTTATCGACCTTCCGATTGACGCTCACATTCCCGATGACTATATCGAAAGCGTTCCGCAGAGACTTCAGATTTACCGCAGAATTGCCGATATCCGAAGCGACGACGATGCTTCGGATGTTATCGACGAACTTGTTGACCGTTTCGGAGATCCTCCGCCGTGCGTTGAAGGTCTTATCAGAATTGCACTTCTGCGAGGCAAGGCGGCATCGCACGATATCTATGAAATCACCATGCAGGGCGATAAGATTATCTTCAAAATCAATTCGCTTGATATGGAAACAATCGCACGCACCTCCTCCCATTTCAAAGGCAGATTCGTCGTCAGCGCAGGCGGAGGAAAACCTCATATTTCCGTCAGACTCCTCAAAGGCGAAAACCGTCTGGGACTCATACAGCGCGTGCTTGATTATATGAATAAAGAATAAATATTTGTTTGCAAAAACCAAAAAACTATGTTAAGATTTTTCTATGAAACCAAGGAAAGGTCGGATATTAATGAAAAAGTTCTTATGCATCATTCTTTCCCTTGCAATGATAATCTCATCGTGCGCAATAATCGCATCGGCAAGCGGCGAGGTTAAAGGCGATTTAACGGAATATCCCGTTATCATCGTTCCCGGCTACAGCTCAACCAACCTCTATTACGGCGACAGCCTTGAAACGGGCGAAACTGTATGGGGTCTTGACTTTGACTATGTTCTCGAGCGTGTTTTTGCAAGAATTGCAGAGCTCGGCATGGGTCTCGGCGCTCTTACCGTTGGTAATGCCGAATATATTTCCGACGTTCTTGCAGAGGAAATGATTCCTCTTTTCGAAAAACTCCGCTGCAATCCCGACGGCACAAGCGCTTATGAAATCCATCAGGATTATACAGAAGCTGCCGATAAGAACAACGTTCATCTCAACGCAAATTTCCCCGACGGAAAATACAGACAGGAAATCGAAATTTCCGATGAAATAGCAGAATATATCGGTCATGAGAACATCTATAATTTCAGCTCCGATTTCAGAATGGGCGCTGAATACTGCGCAGGTCTGCTCGATGATTTTGTTCAGTCCGTAAAAGAACACAGCGGCAAGGATAAGGTCAATCTCTGGGCAATCAGCCACGGCGGTCAGGTTACCGCAACATATCTCAATCTTTACGGCTATAAAAACGACGTTGATAACGCTGTTATGACCGTGCCTGCAATCGGCGGCGCAGGAATCGCTTATGATGCGCTGACCGCAAACGTTGAATTTGATGAGGAATGCCTTGTCCGTTTCGTTGAAAACGGAACAATGACCGAAGAAAACTATAACTGGCTTGTGAAAGCAAACCAGCTCGGTTTTGTCGATAATCTTCTCAACACCCTCTTCCCGAAACTTTTCCCCACTCTCGGCTACTGGGGCAGTCTCTGGGATTTCATGCCTGCTGATAAGTATGAATCCGCAAAGAAACAGCTTCTCGACCCCGTTGAAAGCGCAAGACTTATCGAAATAAGCGACCGTTATCACTACGAAATTCTCCCCACCATGGATGAAAAGCTTGCGGAATGCATCGAAAACGGCATGAATATTTCGATTATCGCAGGAACAGGTGAAAGAATCGTAACAGGCATGAACGAAGATTCCGACGGTATCATCACAACCAACGCTTCAACGGGCGCTACCTGCGCACCTTACGGCACAAGATTTGCCGACGGCTATGTTCAGAAAAATTCATGCGGCGGCAAAAACAAGATTTCTCCCAACATGGAGTTTGACGCTTCAACCGCATATCTCCCCGATAACACCTGGTTTGTTGACGGTCTTTTCCACGGCATGACATATAAGGATAACTACACAAGAATTCTTATGATGAACCTTCTTCTCACCGACAACATCACCGATGTTTATTCCGACGAAAACTATCCTCAGTTCAAATATTCAACCAACGCATCCCACACCGTTCACGCCGCATTCAACGGCTGTGACGAAGGTATCATCTCGGGCGATGCAACCGTTCTCACCGTCACCAACGTCTGCAACACAAGCAAGGTCAATATTCTTGCGGTTTATTGCGACGGCGCAAAGCTTAAGTTTGACGTTCCCGCATTCAACAGCCTCAACCCCGGTGACACCCTTGAAATCCCCTTCTCGGGCGATATTCCCGAAAAATCGGCGGCCGTTGTTAACGTAACGGTTTATTACACAATGGATAACATAACACCCGTCGGCTACAGAACCCAGGGATTCACCCTTGATAACGGTGCGGCGGTTGAAAAGCAGGACGGATATGTTGATGCCGAAACAAAAACTCCCTTCGACAACATCCTTTTCGGTGAATTCGATGCAATTCTCAGAATGCTCGGTCTTAAAGAGCTTCTCTCTATGTTCTATACAATTATTTATTGCATCACAACCTCACTTTCCATATTTTAAGGAGGTAAATTTATGGCTGATTTAAACAGTTCAATCTGCATATCTTCCGTTCACGCTTCGGCAGTTTCGCTCATCGGCGGCGAAGTTTATGACACAACTGAAAAACCCAATGCGGCAATAACGGCTCTCAAAGAGAAAAAACTCGGAGATTCCCCCGTTGACCGTGTTATCATCTATAATCCCGATGCCGTTGCCCTCTGGATATGGCAGAAATACACCGAGAAATTCGCACCCGCAATGATTCGTTCTGATATTGCGATGCCCATGCTTTCGGTTATGCCGAGCGTAACTCCCGTCTGCTTTGCTTCGATGTATACAGGCGTTATGCCCGATGTTCACGGCATTAAAAAATATGAAAAGCCCGTTCTGACAACCGAAACACTCTTTGACCGCTTCATAAAGGCAGGCAAAAAGGCGGCAATTGTTTCAACGAAGAACGACAGCATTTCCGTCATTTTCCTTGAACGTGAAATGGATTATTACATCTATGACACTCCCGAGGAGGTCAACAAAAAGGCTCTCGAAATCATCGACGAAGATAAATACGACCTTGTTGTTATTTACAACGGCGATTATGATTCAACCATGCATAAATTCGGCCCCGAATCCGAAGAAGCTCTTGCAAAACTTGATAAGAATATCGCATTCTATTCGGAAATGGTTGATAAAATCAACTCCCGACTTGCCGACAAGACCGTTTTCTACGGTTTCTGCCCTGACCACGGTTGCCACGAAATCGATGGTGAATGCGGTTCGCACGGTCTTGATATGGAAGAGGATATGAACGTTATCCATTTCTACGGTATAAAAAAAGCTGAATAAAACAAAGAGTGACGGGATTTTCTCCCGTCATTTTGTTTTGTTCACAAAAAGTTCACAAATTTCTTGTAGGAATTATAGGATTTCTTTCGTATTAGTATATGAAGGGGTGAAAAAAGATGAAAACCATCAGAGAAACTGCTTACGAAAGAGAAAAAATGACTTTATCTCCCTATGCAGCGCTTGCAAGCGAAAGCAAGGGCAGACTGCGTCCCGAAGAAGAATGTCCCATCAGAACAGCTTTTCAGCGTGACCGTGACAGAATCATCCATTGCAGTTCGTTCCGCCGTCTTAAGCATAAAACGCAGGTTTTCCTCTCCCCCGAAGGCGATTATTACCGCACCCGTCTGACCCATACCCTCGAGGTTTCGCAGATTGCGAGAACAATCGCAGGCGCACTCATGCTCAACTGCGACCTCACCGAAGCCATCGCTCTCGGTCACGATTTGGGTCATACCCCCTTTGGCCACGCAGGTGAAAGAGCGCTCAACGCTGTTTGTCCCACGGGATTCAAGCATTATGCGCAGAGCCTCCGAGTTGTTGACGTTCTTGAAAAAGACGGCAAAGGTCTTAACCTTACCTATGAAGTGCGCAACGGCATAGAAAGACATACAAACGGCGAACAGGCAGCAACTTTAGAGGGCAGAATAGTTCGCCTTGCCGATAAAATTGCTTACATAAATCACGATATCGACGATGCATCCATAGCAGGAATTCTGAGCGAGAATGATATCCCTCTTGCAATCCGCCATGAACTCGGAACATCAAAAAGCGCAAGAATAAACACGCTTGTTCTCAGCTGCATCGAAAACAGCGATGACGATATCAGAATGGAAAAAGGAATTCAGCAGGCATTTGACGAACTTCACAGCTTTATGTTTGCAAATGTCTACACAAACCCCGTTTGCAAGAGCGAGGAGAAAAAAGCGATGGACCTTATCCAGAAGCTCTATTTCCATTTTGCCAAAAAAGAAGAAAATCTTCCTCCCCAGTTCCTTGAAATCGCAGAAAAAGAAGGCATCGGCACAGCTGCCTGCGATTTTATTGCAGGAATGACGGACAGATACGCCGTAAGGATATTCAACGAGCTTTATATCCCCAAGGCATGGAGCGAAATCAACGATGCGTTCCTTTAATAAATTAAAAATCAGAGTGTGAACAGAGAAAATGAA
Source organism: Acutalibacteraceae bacterium (assembly GCA_045631105.1). Lineage (GTDB taxonomy): Bacteria > Bacillota > Clostridia > Oscillospirales > Acutalibacteraceae > CAG-177. The sequence goes on along the minus strand of JAZQTZ010000009.1, from coordinate 4,453 downwards.
TATTAAAAAAACGGCAGTATCCTTGCTTTGCTTTGTTCTGCTTTTTGTCAGCGGAATTATACCCGATGCATTTGCAAACTGGTATGATGACATATACGGCGGAACATACGTTGAAATCAGGGGTAAGAATTTCGTTGCCGACACATTTCACGGAGTCAAGGCGCTTTATAATGAAGGCGGCCCTACTCTTTATTGCAATGAACTGGTTATCCGGTTTTATAAAGATGCCTACGGACTTGATGTTTCCGCAGGCACATCCGGAATAAAAATGAACTCCGAGGGTTATAAATTTGTAACCCCGAAAAATGCAAAACCCGGCGATATTGTTTATGTCAGCGCAGAGATGCGAGGCACATACGACCATTGGGCGATAGTCAAATATAACAACGGCGACCATCTTGTTCTTTTTGAGCAGAATGTTGTCAACGGCGGTAAGGCGGGCGTTGAAAGAAAGCTGAAGTATCCGTCAGATTCTTATAAGCTTTATACTCCTGTCAGCACAGGCGACAAACCCGACCCCGTTCTGAAAGGTTCATCTGTAACAACCGAAAAAACAACGGAGAAAACAACCGTTACAACAACAGAAAAAACCACCACAACAACGAAACTGACTACAACCACAACAACAAAACCGACCACTACCACGACTAAACCGACAACAACTACCACAACAAAGCCGACTACCACTAAACCGACAACAACCAAGCCCACAACAACAAGGGCGACCACAACGGCAACAACAACGGCTGTGACCTCAGTAATTCCGCCAACAACCATTACTGAAACAACGGCTGTAACAACAGAAACAACCACCTTTGCCGTAACATTTTTAAGCGTTGAAATAACGGAAAACTACTATTCGGAAATGACGGAATCCGTAAGCGAAACCGCTCAGGAAAAATCTCCGTCACCGAAGGCAAAAATCGTTCTCGGTTCGGTATGCGGTGCGCTCGTGATTGGAGTTGCGGCGCTTGTTGTTCTCATAATCAAGAAAAAATAAATGAAAGGGGGCATACAGATGAGAATAAATGAAAGATTCATTCAGGAATTGCTGGATAAAATCGATATCGAGCAAGTCATATCTTCCCATATCAGTCTCAAACGCAGAGGCAAAAATCTCGTCGGTCTTTGCCCGTTTCATAATGAAAAAACTCCGTCTTTTACCGTTTATCCCGAAAGCCGTTCTTTCTATTGCTTCGGATGCGGTGCCGGCGGCGACGTTATAAGCTTCGTTCGCCGAATGGACAACCTCGACTATGTCGAAGCGGTCAAATCCGTTGCCCAGATGGCAGGTATGTCGATGCCCGAAGACGGATATGACGATACCCTCTCAAAACAAAGGATGCGCCTTCTTGAAGCAAACCGTGAGGCGGCAAGATTTTATAATGCATGTCTTATGGACCCAAAAAACAAAGATGCGCTCGACTATTTCCTCAAAAGAGGACTTTCAATCAACACAATCCGCCGTTTCGGTCTCGGCTACGCTCCGAATGACTGGCGTGAACTTATAAACCATCTTAAGAACAAGGGATTCACGGAGCATGAACTTGTTCTCGCAAACCTTGCAAGGCGGTCGGATAAAAACGGAAGAGCAAATTATTATGATAACTTCCGCAACCGTGTTATGTTTCCGATAATCGACCTTCGGGGAAATGTTATCGCATTCGGCGGAAGAGTCATGGATGATTCAAAGCCGAAATACATAAACACTTCGGATACCTTGGTTTATAAAAAAAGCAACGGCGTTTTTGCAATGAATCTCGCAAAAAACAACAACGATAACAAGTTTATCCTTGTTGAAGGATATATGGACGTTATAGCCCTGCATCAGGCAGGCTTCACCAACGCAATCGCCTGTCTCGGAACGGCATTCACAAATGAGCAGGCAAACCTTCTTTCACGCTATGCCGAAGAAATCATTATCTGCTACGATAACGATGAGGCAGGAAAAACCGCAACTCAGAGAGCTCTCGGAGTGCTCGGCAAAACGGGTCTGAAGCTTAGAGTTGTCAGCATGGAAGGCGGAAAAGACGCCGATGAAATCATCAGAAAACACGGCAAAGAAAGATTCGCCGACCTTCTCAGAGGCGCTTCCAACAAAACGGAATATAAGCTTCTCGAAGAAAGAAACAAATATAACCTTGCAACCGATGACGGCAAGCTTCGTTTTCTCATGGCAGCAACTCAGATTCTTGCATCCTGCGGAAGCATTGAGCAGGATATTTATGCGACCCGTCTTTCAAATGAGCTCGGAGTCAGCGTTGAAAGCATAAAAGCTCAGCTCAAAACTGCGGCTATCCGTCAGAAACGGGTTGAAGATGCGAGAAAGCGCACCGAAACCGCCGAAATGCTCATGAAGAGCAACGAGGACAAAAACAATCCCGAAAGGGCAAAAAATCTCGGAGCCGCAAAAGCCGAAGAAACGCTTATTGCTTCGTTCTTGCGAAACCCCGATTTTTATAATAAACTCAAAGAAAAAATTTCACCCGATGATTTTGTTACCGCATTCAACAAAAGAGTTTTCAAAACCCTGATAAAAGGTCTTGAAAGCGGTGCGGAAATCGGTCTGAGTTTCTTCTCTGCGGATTTCACTCCCGAAGAAATGGATTCGGTGACAAGAATATCGCTCATCGCACCGAATCTCAGCAACACCTTGCGGGAATGCGAGGATTGCATTGACGTTCTGAAGAATGCCGCCGCTTCAAAGGTGACGGATGCAGGTTCTTTGAGCGATGAGGAATTTTTAAAGGCATTTATGAAAAAATAATAATTATATATAGGATGTGATTGTATGGAAGTAAAAGAATTAAAAGCACCGTTCAAAACATTGGTAGAAAAGGGTAAAACCACAGGTAAGCTTACAACCCAGGAAATCGATACCGTTATCATCGAAATGGATCTCGATATCGAAGAACTTGATAAGCTCTATGAAACCCTCGAAGCCAACAACATCGAAATCGTTGACGACCTTTCAAGTGCGGCAATCGAAAACTTCGATGTTGACCTCCCCAAATCTCTTGATATCGGCGGCGGCGATGACAAGGGCATGACAGTTGACGATCCCGTCAAGGTTTATCTCAAAGAAATCGGCAGAGTTCCCCTCCTCACTCCCGAAGAAGAAATCGAACTCGCTATCAGAATTTCCGATGATGACCAGCATGCAAAACAGCGCCTTGCAGAAGCAAACCTCCGTCTTGTTGTCAGCATCGCAAAGCGTTATGTCGGCAGAGGAATGCAGTTCCTTGATCTCATTCAGGAAGGCAACCTCGGTCTTATCAAAGCTGTTGATAAGTTCGACTATACCAAAGGCTTCAAGTTCTCAACCTACGCAACATGGTGGATAAGACAGGCTATCACAAGAGCCATTGCCGATCAGGCAAGAACAATCCGTATCCCCGTTCATATGGTTGAAACAATCAATAAGGTTAAGAAAACAAACAGCCAGCTTCTTCATAAGAACGGCAGAGACCCCTCCGCAGAAGAAATTGCCGCAGAACTCGATATGCCTGTTGAAAAGGTTCGTGAAATCATCCGTGTTGCTCAGGAACCCGTTTCTCTTGAAACACCCATCGGCGAAGAAGAAGACAGCCATCTCGGCGACTTCATTCCCGACGAGGATGCTCCCGCACCCGCAGATGCAGCTTCAATGCTTCTTCTCAAAGAACAGCTCAACGATGTTCTCAAAACTCTCACTCCGAGAGAAGCAAAGGTTCTTGCTCTGCGCTTCGGACTTGAAGACGGACATCCCCACACTCTTGAAGAGGTAGGCAGCGAATTCGGCGTTACCCGTGAAAGAATCCGTCAGATTGAAGCAAAGGCTCTTCGTAAGCTTCGCCATCCCAGCAGAAGCAAACGTCTCAAGGATTTCCTTGATTAATTGCTCAATAAACAACAAAAAGGCTTGAACAGGATTTACCTGTCCAAGCCTTTTAAAATTTTTAAAGTTCAATTTCAATGCATGAATAACCGAGAAGTTCGTTGCTCACGCTGTCGGGCTGATGTCCACCGATGTAGAGAGTAATCTTTCCGTCGGGGTCAACTCTTTCGCCGTCCATTGTTACAGCCTTCACCCAGTAGCGGTCGATATCAAGAGTAAACTCTTTCTTTTCGCCTGCTTCAAGGGGAATCGATTTGAGTGAGCAAAGCTGCCAATGAGGAGTTGCAACACGGCTGTCGGTATATGCGGCATAAACCTGAACAATTTCCTTGCCTGCGATACCGCCTGCATTTTCAACCTCTGCGCTGACGGTAATCTTTTCGCTGTCTGCCGCAATAAGCTTTGCATTATCATATTTATAATTTGTATATGAAAGGCCGAAACCGAAGGGATAAAGTGCGTCGCCGTCAATATATCTGTAGGTTCTGCCCTTCATGTTATAATCTTCAAACTCGGGCATATCGTGGTCGCCCTTGTAAATTGTAACAGGAAGCTTTCCGGAGGGATTTGCATCGC
>JAZQTZ010000008.1:0-21075 GCA_045631105.1 Acutalibacteraceae bacterium | reverse complement strand
ATTTCTTTTCTCTGCATTGCGCCGAGGATTTTTTCTCGGACATTGCCGTATTTCTTTTCGAGGGAGTCGAGGAATTCCTTGACCTCCTGCCTTTCGGTTGTGCCGTCGGCAGGGCATTTGCTCTTGACTGTCGGAAGATTTTCCTTGCGGCAAACCCTTGCGCAGTCGCTTTCCCTTGCGAAAATCATGGGTCTTATCATATAGATATCTTTTCTTGACAGATAGGTGACGGGCATAAAGCAATCGAGTGTTCCGCCGTTGAAAAGATTCATTATGAAAGTTTCGGCAACGTCATCGAGATGGTGACCGAGCGCAATTTTATTGCAACCCGCCGCTTTTGCCGCATCGTGAAGAGCGCCTCTTCTCATTCTTGCACACAGACTGCAGGGGTTACTCTCTTTTCTGATGTCAAAAATAACCTCGGCAAGCTGTGTTCTTTTAATAATGTATTCAATATTATACTTTTTGCAAAGTTCCTCGATTTCCGAATAATCGGCATCTTCGCCGCCGAAACGGGGGTCGAGAGTTATTGCAACAAGCTCAAATTTTTCGGGATAGAATATGCGCAGGTTAGCCATTGATGCAAGAAGCGCAACCGAATCCTTGCCGCCCGAAACTCCGACGGCTATTCTGTCGCCCTCTTTTATCATGTCATATTGCTGACAGGCAGAACGCATATAACTTAACAACTTCTGCATAATATCACTCTATAGTTACGGGTTCGATATTTGTTACCTTGCCCGTTTTGTTTTCAATTTCAAAAATACAGCCGTTCATCATGGAACTGCCCTCGGCTGTGTCAAATCTTGCAGGCATTCCCGTGCGAAGCCAGTCAATCGATATTTCAGGCTTGACGCCTAAAACAGACTGTTTCGGGCCCGTCATACCGATGTCGGTTATATATGCCGTGCCCTTGGGGAGAATCTGCGCATCGTTTGTCATAACATGGGTGTGAGTTCCGAAAACTGCGGATACTCTTCCGTCAAGATAAAATCCCATCGCTCTTTTTTCGGCGGTTGCCTCCGCATGAAAATCAACGAGTCTTATTTTGCAGTCATTGATTTTTGGGAGGATTTCATCGATTGCGGTGAACGGATTATCGCATTTATCCATATAAACCGTGCCTGCGAGATTCACTATTGCGATTTTGGTGAATCCCATATCAACAACGGAATAGCCCTTGCCGGGATTGGTTTTATGAAAGTTTGCGGGTCTTATGATATCGTCTCTTTCGTCGAGCATTTCATAAAACTCACGGCGGCGGTAAACATGATTCCCTGTTGTTATAAAATCAACGCCGCTGTCAAAAAGATATTGCGCCGAAAACGGAGTTATGCCGTTGCCGACTGCTGAATTTTCGCCGTTGGCAATGCAGAAATCAATTCCTTTTAATTTTTTATATGACGGTAAAACGCTGCGAAGAAATTCACAGCCGTTTGCCGAAACAACATCGCCGATAACGAGAATATTCATTCTTTCCTCCAAATTTTAAAAAACAAGGGGCTGCAATTATGCAGCCCCGTTGGTCTTATTTTGCGTAATCAATAGTTCTGCTTTCTCTGATAAGGTTAACTTTAATCTGACCGGGATATTCCATGCTTTCTTCGATTTTCTTTGCAACATCTCTTGCAAGAAGAACCATCTTATCGTCATTGATAACCTCGGGTTTAACCATAATTCTGACCTCGCGGCCTGCCTGGATGGCAAATGAACGGTCAACGCCCTCGAAGGAGCAAGCAATTTCTTCAAGCTTTTCAAGGCGCTTGATATAGTTCTGAACATCCTCGCGTCTTGCACCGGGTCTTGCAGCTGAAATTGCGTCAGCAGCCTGAACAAGAACAGCAGTGATTGTTTTTGCTTCAATCTCGCCATGGTGAGCCTTGATTGCGTGGATGATATTATCGTTTTCTTTGAATTTCTTTGCGAAATCTGCGCCGAGGTCAACGTGTGAACCTTCCATTTCGTGGTCAAGTGCCTTACCGATATCGTGGAGCAAGCCGGCTCTCTTTGCTGTCTTGACGTCGGTGCCAAGTTCCGATGCCATAAGACCTGCAATATAAGAAACCTCAAGTGAATGCTTGAGAACATTCTGGCCGTAGCTTGTGCGGTATCTGAGCTTACCGATGAGCTTGACGATTTCGGGATGAACGCCGTTAACGCCTGCATCGATAAGTGCGTGTTCACCTGTCTGCTTGATGGTTGTTTCAACTTCACGCTTTGCCTTTTCATACATCTCTTCGATTCTTGCGGGATGGATTCTTCCGTCTGCAATAAGCTTTTCGAGAGTAAGGCGAGCGATTTCTCTGCGAACTGGGTCGAAGCTGGAAACTGTGATTGCTTCGGGTGTGTCGTCGATGATGAGATCAACGCCCGTAATCATTTCGAGAGTTCTGACGTTTCTGCCTTCACGGCCGATGATTCTGCCCTTCATTTCGTCATTGGGAAGAGCAACAACCGAAACAGCAGCTTCGGCGATATGGTCAGCGGCGCATCTCTGAATTGCGGTTGAAATAATTTCTCTTGCAATCTGGTCAGCTTCGTCTTTTGCTTTCTGTTCTGTTTCCTGAATCTTGACTGCCTTTTCGTGGTCAAGTTCATTTGAAAGAGCATTGAGGATATATTCCTTAGCCTGCTCTTTTGAGAAGCCTGAAATTCTTTCGAGCATTTCGAATTCGCTCTTCTTGATGCTTTCGATTTCTTCAAGCTTAAGGTCTGCTGCTTTGATTTTTTCGTTAAGGATTTCGTCCTTCTTTTCGAGGTTTTCGCTCTTTTTATCGAGGGATTCTTCCTTCTGATTGATTCTGCGCTCCATGCGCTGAACTTCATTGCGTCTTTCACGCAATTCTTTTTCTGTTTCTGTTCTCTGCTTGTGAATTTCATCCTTAGCTTCAAGGATGGCTTCTTTTTTCTTTGCTTCTGCAGTTGCGATGGCATCGCTCACAATTTTGTTAGCTTCCTGTTCTGCCGAACCGATAGCTGCTTCAGCAACTTTTTTCCTATGTAAACCGCCCAGTACAAATCCGACAGCAACGCCGACGATAAGTGCAACAGCAGCGGCAATAAGAACAATGATCCAATTATCCAATTGCGCAGGGTCCTCCTTTTCATAATTTTTGATTTTGTCAATATAGAAAATTAATCAGAAAAATCAACCAATGGTGTTTCAGAGTGTAAAAACACTCATCTTGGCACAAAATAACACCATTGTATTAATAGTATACTTTTATATACCTATTGTCAAGTTTTTTATTAATATTTCCTGATAATTTCTATTGACTTTGTATGGTGCGAGTGATAATATAATGATAATATCAGAAAATCGTTGATGCAGAAGGCTGTTGCAACGAATCTTTTTCAGAGAGTCGCCCCTCGGCTGTGAAGGCGATAAAAGATTTGCAATCGGCTACCGCCTGCAGAGTGCCGCCGTATTCAAGGCGTGCCGTATAAGCCGCGTTAAGGCTTCCGAGAGCCGATTTTATGTCGGAATGACGGGTGGAACCGTGGAGTTTTATGCTTCATCCTGTTTTTGCAGGATGGAGTTTTTTTATTTTTAGTTTAAAGTAATCAATGAAAGGATATGATAAATATGGTAAATGTAACCCTCAAAGGCGGCGTTATCAAGGAGTTTGAAAACGGCACAACCGCTATGGAAATCACCAAAAGCCTCGGCATGGGTCTTTATAAGGCTGCTTGCGTTTGCAAAATCAACGGCGAAGTAAAAGACCTCAGAACTCCCATCGAAAACGATTGCGAGCTCGAAATTCTCACTTTTGACGATGCAGACGGCAAATGGGCTCTCCGCCACACAGCTTCTCACGTTCTTGCTCAGGCTGTTAAAAGACTTTATCCCAACGCAAAGCTCGCTATCGGTCCCGCTATCGATAACGGTTTCTATTATGATTTCGATGTTGACGTTCCCTTCACTCCCGAAGTTCTCGAAAAGATTGAGGCAGAGATGAAGAAAATTGTTAAGGAAGGTCTTGTTCTCGAACAGTATGAACTCGACGCTGACGAAGCAATAAAGCTCATGGAAGAAAAGGGCGAAACATTCAAGGTTGAGCTCATTCAGGAACACGCAGGCAAGGGCGAAAAGATTTCGTTCTATAAGCAGGGCGAATTTGACGAACTCTGCGCAGGTCCTCATATCCCCGACACAAGCAGAATCAAAGCTTTCAAGCTCACATCATGCACAGGCGCATATTGGAGAGGCGACTCAAAGAACAAGATGCTCCAGAGAGTTTACGGAACTGCTTTCACAAAGAAGGAAGACCTCGAAGCTCATCTTGAAGCAATCGAAGAAGCAAGAAAGCGTGACCATAATAAGATAGGCAGAGAACTCGGTTATTTCACAACTGTTGAATCAATCGGTCAGGGTCTCCCCATTCTCATGCCCAAGGGTGCAAGAGTTGTTCAGCTTCTTCAGCGCTGGGTTGAAGACGTTGAACAGGCAAACGGATATCTTCTTACAAAAACTCCTCTCATGGCAAAGAGAGATCTTTACAGAATTTCAGGACATTGGGACCACTACCGTGACGGTATGTTCATTCTCGGCGACCCCGACGATGAAGAAAAGGAATGCCTTGCACTCCGTCCCATGACCTGCCCCTTCCAGTATCAGGTTTATCTCAACAGCGCAAGAAGCTACCGTGACCTTCCCATGCGTCTTGGCGAAACATCAACTCTCTTCCGTAACGAAGATTCAGGCGAAATGCACGGTCTTATCCGTGTCCGTCAGTTCACAATATCCGAAGGCCACCTTGTTATCAGACCCGACCAGCTTGAAGAAGAATTCAAGGGCTGTCTCAGCCTTTGCAAATATTTCCTCGGAACAATCGGTATGCTTGATAAGTGCACATTCCGTTTCTCACAGTGGGATCCCAAAAACACAGCTAAGTACGAAGGCACAGCAGAGCAGTGGAATGCTGCTCAGGAAACAATGGGCAAAATCCTCGATAATCTCGGCGTAGATTACGAAATCGGTATCGACGAAGCAGCATTCTACGGTCCCAAGCTCGACATTCAGTTCAAGAATGTTTTCGGTAAGGAAGACACAATCGTTACAATTCAGATCGATATGCTTCTCGCTGAAAAGTTCGGTATGTACTACATTGATACAGACGGACAGAAGAAGCTTCCCTATATTATCCACAGAACCAGCCTCGGTTGCTACGAAAGAACACTTGCTTATATTCTTGAAACATTTGCAGGTGCGCTTCCTCTCTGGCTTTCACCCGAGCAGGTCAGACTTCTTCCCATCGCAGACCGTCACCATGCTTATGCAAAGGAAGTTGCAAAGAAATTTGAAGAACTCGGCATGAGAGTTTCCGTTGACGACAGAAGCGAAAAAATCGGCTACAAAATCCGTGAAGCACAGCTTGAAAAGATTCCTTATATGCTTCTTGTGGGCGACAAGGAAATCGAAGACGGCGCAGTTTCAATCCGTAAGAGAGGCGAAGGCGACCTCGGCGCAAAGAGCGTTGACGAATTCATCGCATCCGCACTTGCAGATATAGCTTCAAAGAAAATCTGGTAAGGTGATTTATTATGAATAAAGTTGCAATTTACGGCGCAGGCACACTCGGCACAGTTCTCGGCGCATATATGACCAAAAACGGCGTTGATGTTGAACTTGTCAACAGAAACAAGGCTCATGTTGCCGCTCTCAACGAAAAAGGCGCCCATATAACGGGTACTGTTGAAATGACAGTTCCCGTAAAGGCGATAACTCCCGATGAAATGAGCGGAGTTTACAGCGTTATTTTCCTTATGACAAAACAGCTTTTCAATGCTGAGGTTTGCACCTTCCTCAAGCCTTTCCTTGCAGAAGACGGTGTTATCGTTACCCTTCAGAACGGTATTCCCGAACCCGGTATTGCTGAAATCGTGGGCAAAGAACATACAATGGGATGCGCTGTTGAATGGGGCGCAAACCTTGCCGCACCCGGCGAATGCGTTCTCACCAGCGAACCCGACAGCCTTTCCTATCACATGGGCAAAATGGACGGAATTACCGATGCTCAGGTAAAAATGGTAACCGAGCTTCTCGAAAAAATGTGTCCCGTTCATTTTGAAGATAACCTTATCGGCACAAGATGGTCAAAGCTTCTTATTAATGCAACATTCTCGGGTCTCGGAACAGTTATGGGCGGAACTTTCGGCTCTGTTACCGAAGATGCCTATGCAAGAAAGGTTGCTATCCGTTGCATGAAGGAATGCATCGATGTCGGTCATGCCGCAGGCGCAGAATTTGCACCCGTTCAGGGCAAGGATATAACAAAGCTTTTCTATTATAAGAACGGCTTCAAGAGAGCAATCGGCGAGTTTCTTATTCCCATCGCAATGAAGAAGCATAAGGATATCATTCCTTCAATGCTTCAGGATTTGCGCAACGGCAAACCCTGTGAAATCGACGCAATCAACGGCGTTGTTTGCGAATGGGGCAGAAAGTGCGGAGTTCCCACTCCCGTCAATGACAGAATCGTTGAAGTTATCAAAAAAGAGCAGTCGGGCGAACTCAAGCTCGAAGCTTCAAATATCAAGCTTTTTGACGATTTGCTTAAATAAAAAACAACCGCTTCGGAACGAATCCGAGGCGGTTATCTTATGTCTTATTTGATTATTTCGGTAACACCTGCACCGATTTCTGTTGTTTCATCGCCGAGAATAACTGTTGCGGTTGAGCCTTCGGGAACGGTGAAAACATAGGTCGTTTTGCCGTTTTCGGTTTTCCATTCGGACTTGACTGCGCCGTTTCTTGCTTCAATCGAAGCCTTTACATAGGTCAGACGGCTGTCGGTAAGAGGTGCAAAAATGATATGTTCAAAAGCAGGTTTGCTTTCGTCAATCTTGATGCCTGCCGCATCGCCGTAAAGCCAGTCAGCAACGGAGCCGTAAGCATAGTGGTTGAATGAGTTCATTGATGTGTCCCACATCGAGCCGTCTTCACGCATGCTGTCCCAATGCTCCCAGATTGTTGTTGCACCCATCTTGACAGAGAAGAGCCATGAGGGATATTCCTCACGGAGAAGGAGACTGTAAGCGGTTTCGGTGTAACCGTTGTCGCTGAGTGCGTGGAGAAGATAGGGTGTGCCTACGAAGCCTGTTTTGAGGTGTCCGCATTCGGTAACAAGTTCGTTGAGCTGCTTTGCGGTTTCGGGAATGTTATCGCTGATTCCGAAATGAATAGCAAGCACGCAAGCGGTCTGAGTTGCCTTTTCGGGAATGATTCTGCCGTCTTTCATGAAAGCGTTTCTGAAAGCTTCGATTGATTTTTCGCGCTTTGCGATATAGTCGGAAGCATCTTCTCCCCACATTTCCATGCACTTGATGAGAATCTGCGTTGAATAGATATAATAAGCGGTTGCGATGATAGTCTTGTCTGTGCCTTTTGAACAGTCCTGAGGGCTGCTTCCGTCGAGATTGAGCCAGTCGCCGAAATGCCAGCTTCTGGACCAGAGACCGTTATCGCTGAATTCTTCGATATGCTCAAGATAATTCTTCATGCACTTGAGGGATTCCTTGAGAATATCTTTGTTTGCATAGGTGAGATAAAGCTGCCAGGGACAGATTGTTGCGGCGTCTGCCCATGCGGCGGAGCAGTCGTTATCAACGCCGAAAGCATCGGGGATAACATGAGGAATTGTTCCCCAGCCCGTCTGGTCGGCACGCAAATCGCCGAGCCACTTGAGGAAGAATTTTTCAACATCGTAGTTATATGAAGCGGTCTTGATGAATACCTGAGCATCGCCCGTCCATCCGAGACGCTCATCTCTCTGAGGACAGTCTGTGGGTACGTCAAGGAAGTTGCTCTTCTGACCCCAGATGACATTTGAGAAGAGCTTGTTGATTCTTTCGTCGGAGCATTCAAAATAACCCGTGCGCTTCATTTCGGAGTGAACAACAATTGCGGTGAAGTTTTCTTTCTTCACTTCGTCGCTCCAGTTTTCGAGTCTTATATATCTGAAACCGAAGAAATTATGTTTTGATTTGTGAATATGCTCTTTGCCGTCGCAGATGAAGATTGCCTGAGCCTTTGCGCTTCTGAGGTTGTCGGTGTAGAAATTACCTTCGGCATCAAGCACTTCAGCGTGGCTGATAACGGCTCTTTCACCCTTGTTGCCCTTGATTTTAAATTCAACATAACCCGTCATGTTCTGACCGAAATCGAGAACGGTTTCGCCCTTGGGAGTGATGATGATTTCCTTGGGTTCAAGGCGTTCGTTTTCAACAACCTTTTCGCCCTCTCTGTCAATAAGGCATTTTTTGTTGTGGTTAACAACAACTGCATTTGAGGGTGCGATATCTTTATATGAGGGGTCGTGGATATAGCCGTTATAAAAGCTTGAATAAATATCCTTGCCCTTTTCGGTTTTCCAGTCGCCGCCGGTTGCGATTATGCGCTTTTCGCCGTCGGCATATTCAAGGGTGAGAGCGCAGATTGTTGCGGTTTCTTTTCCGCCGATTTCAGGGTCGCCCTTCTGCTGATTCTGATAATTCTGGATTTTCCAGCCGGGTGCAACTGAAAGAACGATTTTGTTTTCGTTCTTTATCATTGAGGTGACATCATGAGTATCAACCTGCAGACGCTTGCGGTATGATGTCCAGCCCGGAGCGAGGATGTTGTCGCCGACTCTTTCGCCGTTGATATGAACGGTGTAAACGCCCAGAGCGGTAACCTCAAGGCTTGCGGAAACAAGCTCTTTGCCCGATTTGAATTCTTTGGTATAGTAAATTTCGCAGTCGCCCGAGGTTTTTGCGCTTTTAATCCATAATGCGTTGAGAATGTTCTTCATTTTAAGACCTCCTTACGATTATGATTTAATTCTATAACATATAAAAAATTTTTGCAATAAAAATTTATATTTATATACTTGAATAAGAGGTTCATTGTTGGTAGAATAGGGTAGAAAGGATGATTTTATGAAACGAATAATCAGCATGGCATTGATAATTGCGGTTTTGTTTTCCTTTGCATCATGCCGCAACTTAAATGAAGTTACGGAAGAAACAACTGCGCCGACAACAACCGTTGCTCCTCCCGTTGTCAAAGAAAAGAAACAGAAAAAAGAATTTAAAGATAAAAACGGAAGAACGGTTTATATTGTTGACGTTACCTTGCCTGAGATTTCGGAAAATCTTGAAGAATATATAATCAATTATGTTAACGATGTTACCGATAAATTTTACAGAGATGCCTGCGCTCAGGCAGAAAAAAATATTGAATCCGCTTCGGAATTCATGGACAGGTTTGGATCTGATAAGCCGTGGAAAAAGACGATTTCTTTTGAGGCAACTCATGTCAGCGGATATTTTGTAAGCTTTTTAATCAAAGAAAGTCTTTCTTATTACGGTTCTGACGGAAACAACCCCTCTGTTTATTCAAGATGCTTCCATGTGCAGGAGGGTAATCCTGTCAATGCGGCGTATTTCACCGATGAGCCTGAAGTTCCCGAAATTGCAACGGGATATATCATCGATTTGCTCAAGGAGAGAGCAAAAAAGGATTTCTATGCCGACGGATATAAAATCAGCGAAGAAAATCTTGCCAATTTTGACGAAGCTGTCACCCTTGAAAGTTTTTATCTCACCGAAAACGGAATGACATTCTTCGTCAGCAGAGGCGCAATCGACCCCTATGAGCTTTCGGGTCTTTATAAAGCTGAATTCACATGGGATGAATTGGCAGGTCTTTTCAACCGACCTGAATTATATTAACAAAAAACGGGACTGTTCAAACAGTCCCGTTTATCTTTTTTAAAATCCGTCGCCTACGGTGATTATGTAGTCAACCTCGCCGTGCGCTTTTTCAACCAAAGCTTCAATCGGAAGTCTTACCGCTGCAACACGGAGATTTTCAACATTGACTTTTATTGTGTATGACCATGTTCCTTTTTCGATGATTCCGTCTTTGTTTATTTTGACTTTCAAGACAGGTTCAATGTAGCGAAGAGCTATTTTTGCATTTTCAAAATCGATTTCAAACCACTCTGAAAGAGCTTCTTCAACCGATGAAATATCGCCGACAACCGAGATTGCATGACCTACGGAGCCGCTGTATCTGTCGTCGTGAATGCCGTCGGTCTGCTCTTTCATTTTCATTTCAACAACGGTGTAATCTCCGCTTTTATACGCCCTTGCGGACTGAACATCGGATGCAGTCAGGTTTTCGTAACCGCCTGTAATTCCGTCAAATTCAACCTGGCTGTCCTCGAGTGCTTTAACAAGGAACGGAGTTGCCCATTCAACAAGAGTGCCGAGAAGACCGTCGCCGTCATTGACAACCATTTCAATAAGAGCTTTCTTTTCTTTTGATTTGACTCTTGTTTTCGAATTGATTGCCGCAGTCTTATAGAATTCAACGATTTCTTCGGTTGTCCATTCTGCAGGATTATCGGATGAAAGGCTGACGGGAGGAAGCGTTGTTTCGGGAACGGTTGTGTCCTCAACAACATCGGAAATTTCGGTTGATTCCGGGGTTTCAACAAGTTCCGTGACGGGTTCTCCCGCTTCGTCTGTAACCTTTTCGCCTGCGTTGTCGGTTACGATTTCTGTTTTTCCTTCTTCGTTTGATTTGTTTTCGCCGCATGAAGCAAAGGCGAAAAGCATAAGGAAAGCTGTGATGATTGCGATGAGTTTTTTCATGATATGTCCCCCTTTGATTTTTTTATTTTACATCATTAGTCCGCATATGTCAATCTGACAAAACCGAAGGCTTGCACAGTAGCCGTGCAAGCCTTTAACTTATTCTTTGTATTTTTTAACGCATTCTTTATAGTGGTTACCCTTATGCTCAAAGTCTCTGTAAACATTGTAACTTGAAGCGGCGGGTGACATTATGCAGCTTTTGCCTTTTTTCGTAAATCTGAAAGCGGCATCAACAGCATCTTCCATTGTGTTTGCGATAATCAGATTCTTGGGACAGCCTCTTTCAAGCAGAGTGTTGCAGATTTCAACCCCCGTGTCAGGCATGCCGATAAGATTTCTGACCTTGCATTTTTCAAGATATTTTTCAAATCCCGAATAGTCGATTCCTCTGTCCATGCCGCCGAAAATGAGAGTGTCAACATCGTCAAGCGCTTCAATTGCGCATTCAACGGCGTGGGGAATTGTTGCGATTGCATCGTTATAGAATTTGATGCCGTAATATTCACCGATGGGCTCCATTCTGTTTTCAATGCCCGAAAAATTCTCAACAGCCTTGAGGATATCATCGTCGCTTATGCCGAGACAGCGTGCAACCGTTGCCGCAACGCAGACATTCTGTCTGTTATGTATACCCTTGAGGCGTTCGTTGACGCTTGCGGCGGCTATGATGAGTTCGTCGCCCTTGCTGCCGTTTTTGCCAACCTTGATAACCGAGGGAAGAGCCTTTGCAAAATTATAATATTTATCAAAATCCTGCTCGGAGTTGCAGATGAAATAGTCGCAGCCGACCTGATGACGGATGATATTCAGCTTTGCGGTAACATATCCCGAAAAACCGTTGTAGTGGTCAAGATGCTCAGGATAGATATTTGTCATAACCGCAATGTGAGGCGATGCGGTTGTGTATTCAAGCTGATGTGAGGACATCTCGATAACGGCAATTTCGGAATCGCCGCTTTCAAGAGTATCGAGCACGGGAATTCCCATGTTGCCGATGAGGCAGACCTTTTTGCCTGCCTGCTTCACCATTTCGTAAATCAGCGTTGAGGTTGTGGTTTTGCCTTTTGTGCCCGTTACGCCGATGCAGGTGCATTTTGAAAAACGGAGAAACAAATCCGTCTGGCAGGTGACTTCTGTTTCATGAGGCACCATAACATCTCGGAATGATATGCCGGGAGTTTTGATGACGGTGTCATATTTATCAATCGCTTCAAGATAGTTTTCGCCGCAATGAAGCGTAACGTTGGGATCATCAAGCTCAACCTGACGCATATCGGCAATTCCGATTTGTTTGTCGGGCAGATTTCTTCTTATAACATTGTATGTTGAGCGTCCTTCTCTTCCGAAACCGAGAATGAGAACGCTGCGTTCTTTGAAATATTCAATCAACTGATTAAACATATATGCACATCCCTTCACTCTATCCGATTTATTATAACAAATATAACCCGTATATTCAAGCAAAAGTGATCGGATTTTGTTATCCCATGAAAACTCTCTTGATTTCAAGGCAGTCTTTCTGACCGATTTCACCGATGCCGATGAAATTTCCGTCGGGGTCATAAACTCTGAAATATCCGAGCATGCGGGGATATTTAAGTCTTTCAAGCGATAATTCGCCGCCGTTACGGAAGCGTTTTGCCTGGGCTTCGGAAACTTTTATAACGGGGTATTCTTCCAACGCACGGTCAACGGAAATAAGCAGGTCGGAAATTCTTCCGCCGTTCACTGCTTCTTCAAGCTGTTCAAGAGTTACGGCATTTTCGATTGCAAAACCGTTTGCCTTTGTGCGGCGCAATTCTGTCATGACGGCACCGCAGCCGAGCGCTTCTCCGAGATCGGATATGAGCGTTCTGATATATGTTCCCGAGGAGCACTCAACCTCGATTTCGTATTCGCCTGCATCTTCGTTTTCCGAAAGAACATCAATCGAGAAAATTGTTACCTGTCTTGATTTTCTTTCAACCTCAATTCCCTGCCTTGCAAGGTCATAGAGTCTTTGTCCGTTAACGGAAACTGCAGAAAACATCGGCGGAAGCTGGTCTATCTCGCCGATGAAATCTTTGAGCTTTTCTTTAACCTCTTCTGCCGTTACGTTAACATCTCTTGTTTCAAGGATTTTTCCTGTGATATCAAGAGTGTCGGTTATCGTGCCGAGACGGAATGTTGCACGGTAAGCCTTGTTATGGCTTGGCAAAAGTTCAATAAAACGGGTTGCGCCGCCGAGCATAACTGTCAAAACTCCCGTTGCCATGGGGTCAAGAGTGCCTGTATGGCCGCATTTTTTCTCGCCGCATATTCTGCGAACCCTTGCAACAGCACCGAAAGAGGTTATATCTTTTGGCTTGTCAAGAAGAATGATTCCTGTCATAAAAAACCTTTCTAATCGTTAAATAAATTAACATCGTCCTTGTGAGGATTTTCGCCGCCGTTGACTTTGTAGTAAGCCTGCGGAAGCTTCGGATTCGGATTCATGAATGCAAGAGAGGTGTCAACGGCAGGGTTTTCTCCCTCGCGGAGAAGTCTGCCCACAACAACGAGCCTTGCGTTGGGGAAATCATAACAACAGGTGGAAAGTGTGAGGATTTTGTCTGTGGGATTGATGTCAACGCCTGTTGTGAAAAACTTTCTTTTATCGACTTCCGCAATATAATTTGCAAAGCTCTCATCGGTTGCATCCGTGAAAATATAATTGAAGAAATTGCCGTTATCATCTTTTCTTTCGCTGTTTGAAATGAATGCGGCATAAATCTTGAAAGTGTAGTCGCCGTAAAGGGTGCTCATGCCGATAAGCGGAGCTTTTTTGAATCCTTCAATCGTGCGGTATTGCTCCAACGTTCCGAAAATCTTATCGTCACGGCGCATATTGTGACCGTAAATAATGGTGTTACGGTCAAGTGTCTGAAGAGAATTTCTGAAATCGAAAAACGGAACGCCGTAGGAGGTGCTGTTTCCGTAGAAATCTCGTCTTTCGTATTTTTTGTTATCCTCCGCCTGAACAACCGCATAGTTGATATTCATATCGGGGATTGAAATCCAGCCTCCGAAATCGCTGTTGGTTGCATAAAGGTCGGCAAATGCGGGATTCATTCCCGTCGGAAAGTCAATATCGGGATGTTTGTTTGTGATATCAATCCACGGGTCAATCTGACTGTCCGTCAGAGTTGTCTGCACCATTGATATAAGTTCCGATGACTGTTCCGATTCCTTGCCGGGTTCAATGATATAATTGTTAATCAGTATTCCTCCACTGACAAGGAAGCAGATGATTGCAAAAACAAGGGTCAATCTGCGGATGATTTCGGATTTCGGCAGTTTATCTTCGATGGGTTTTTCGCCTTTGAGTGCCGAGAAAAATTCCGCAATGCTGCAGTATCTTTCTTTTTTATCAAGCGCAAGACCCTTTTCAATAATCGCTTTTTTATCTTCGGGGAAATTTGCAGGGAAATCCGGTTTTTTGCCTTGTGCCCTCTGAATGGCGGTAGGGGGAAGAGCTCCGGTTACCGCTTCATAGAGAATTGCCGACAGAGCGTAAACATCCGTGAACGGACCGCATTCCCTTGCACCGAGTTGCTTTTCGGGTGCATCATAGGGCGAATATGCGTTTTTCGGAGGGTATGTATAACCCGTGACCGAAGTGACTTTTCCGCTGTCGGTTATTATTGAATACGGAGAAAGTGAGCCGTGCCATTTGCCTGTTTTTTCAAGTGCGGCGGCACAGTCAATGACAGGTTTTATGAGGCGGAATGCCTTTGAAAACTGCAGAGTTTTTCCGTTGCCTATAAGCGATGAAAGGGGAGCGCCGTTATCAATTGTGTTGACGAAATAAAATGTTGCATTTTCGGCAAAACAATCGGTAAAATTCAATGCCGTTTTTTCGGAGGCGGCGCATATTTTTCTGTAATGGGAGTAGAATGCCGCAATTTCTTTTTCGCCTCTTGAAAAACAGCTTTCGTTGAAATATTTTATGATGAGTTCGCCGTCATGGCGGTAAATAAGCTTTTCGTTGAGATATTCGGAAATTCTGACCCGTTGCGAAGTTTTTGTGTCAAAGGCGTAATATGAAACAAAAACCGTATCTTTTGAAAAAACTCCGCCGAGAACATATCGTTTGGCGAGCCTAGTGCCGACGGGAAGGCAGTTTTTGAATTGTTTTTCCATAACTCCGCCGAAACCGCACACCGTGCATCTTGTTGCATTTTCGGGGCATTCGCTCAAACAGTAAACGCAGCGCTTCATATTAGCCTCCTTTCCGAAATATGTTGAAAAATGAAAAATATTGTGCTATGATTTACACACTAACTTTTTAATGGTGATTATATATGAAAAACGGATTTTTTGCAATGGTTTCAAGAATGAAATATATTAACCGCTGGGCGCTCATGAGAAATGAACACAGCGAAAACCTCTGTGAACACAGTTTTGAGGTTGCTTCAATTGCCCATGCTCTTGCAATTATAGGGAACCGTCGTTTCGGCAAGAAACTGAACGGCGAAAGAGCGGCTTTCCTCGGACTTTATCACGATACGCCCGAAACTTTGACAGGCGATATGCCCACTCCCGTCAAGTATTACAGCGAAGAGGTTCGCCTCGCATATAAAACTGTTGAAGAAAATGCATGCAAGAGTCTCATTGATATGCTTCCAGAGGATTTTCGCGAGGATTACAAATCGGCGTTTATTCCCGAAGAAGAGGATGCCGAACTCTGGAAACTTGTGAAAGCGGCGGATAAAATCAGCGCACTTATCAAATGCATCGAAGAGAAAAAGGCAGGCAACAGTGAATTTGTCAAAGCGGGAGAAGGTCTGCGTGAAGCGGTTGAGAAACTCGATTTACCTGAGGTAAGAGTTTTCGTTGAAGAATTCTTGCCTGCATATGAAATGACTCTTGATGAGTTGAGATAACTATATACCCAGCAGTTTTCGTGCGTTTCCGCCGAGAACTGCTTTTTCTTCGTCTTCGGTAAGACCGAAGCATTCTATGAGTTCGATATCCTGCGACGGTGCGTTCCACGGCGCATCGCTTCCGAAAAGAATTTTGTCGATGCCGTGTATATCAATGATTTCTTTTGCGTAACGGGGAGTTGCCGTGCCGTAGCAGTAGGCTGTGTCAAGATAAACGTTTTTGCTGGCAAGATGCTTTCTTGTTTCGGGCATAGACCATATTCCGCCGAAATGAGCGGCAACAACGGGAGCGTTTCCGAAAATATCAAGAACGCTTGCAAGCGCTTCTGCAGAGCAATGCACGGGTTCGGGATAACCGATGTCAAAACCGCAATGGAAAAGAGTTATCAATCCGAGAGATGCGATTTTTTCATATATGGGAAAAAGTTTTTCGTCGTTGACAAAGAACCCCTGATAATCGGGATGGAGTTTTACACCTTTTATTCCGTTTTGCGCAAGTCTTTCAAGTTCTTCAACAGCATCGGGACTGTCGGGATGAACGCTTCCGAAAGGAATTATGCCATCAACATTTTTCAAGGATATTGCAAAATTATTAACGTTTTCCTGTTGTTGAGGATTTGTTGCGATGTTGAGTACAACGGAATAATCAACGCCGTCATTTTTCTGAAGCGACAGCAATCCGTCAACCGTGCCGTCATGAAACGGTCTGGTTATTCCCGAGCGTTTGCGCAGGATTTCGATTGCTTTTTCTGCAATCTTATCGGGAAAACAATGGGTGTGAAAATCTATTATCAATTAAATCATCGGCTTTCTTTGTTTGTTTTTACTATTTTACACCGAAAACTCTGCCATATCAATATGGAAAAAGGATAATTCATGATTTTTTTAAAATAACTCTTGATATTTATAATATTATGTGTTAAAATATCGACAGTAAGAATTAACGTAAGGTAAAGAGTGGGGCGACCCGCTCTTTTGTTTATGTTAAGAGAAAAGGAGAGTTTACTCATGGCAAAAGGTAAGGGCGGCAATACCGTAGCCGCTGTATGGGAAATCGCAGAACCTATCGCTGAAGAACTCGGTCTTGTTATCTGGGATATCCGTTTTGTTAAAGAAGGCGCAGACTGGTTTCTCCGTATTTTCATCGATAAAGACGGCGGAGTCGGTATCACAGACTGCGAAAATATGAGCAGAGCAATTGATAAGCCTCTTGATGAGGAAGACCCCATTGAACAGAGCTACTGCCTTGAGGTTTCATCACCCGGTCTTGAAAGAGAGCTCACACGTGAAGCTCATTTTGAGGTTTGCAAGGGCGAAAAAATCAAGGTTAAAATGATAAGAGCAATTGACGGCGTTCGAGAATTTTCAGGTGTACTTGAAAGCAGCGAGGGCATGAATATTGTTCTTCGTCTTGAAGACGGCAGCGCAATGAATATCGAAAAGAAAGAAACAAGTTATATAAAACTCGATGATTTTAATTTCTAATTTTGAAAGGATTGGTCAGGAAAATGGGTAATAATGAATTTTTCGAGGCAGTCAGACTCCTCGGCAAGGAAAAGAAAATTTCAGAAGATCTTCTTCTTGAAAGCATTCAGAAGGCTCTCGTAGCATCAATAAAGAGAGATTTCAACAACAAGGATATCGTTTTCTGCGAAATTAATGCAGATAAAAAAGACCTCAGAGTTTATGTTCGCAAGAACGTCGTAACCGAAATCGTTGATCCCGATGAGGATATGACTGTTGAACAGGCTCAGCGTTTCAAGAAGAACGCAATGCCCGGCGAAATTATTGAAATCGACCTTGAAACAAAGGAAGTAAGCCGTATTGCCGCTGAAAAGGGCAAGCATATTCTCCGTCAGGCAATCCGTGAAGCTGAACACGGTCAGATCAGAGAAGAATTCCAGAGCAAGACTCAGGAAATCGTTACCGCAAAGATTTCAAAGATTGATCCCGTATCACTCGATGCAATCGTTGAAATCGGCAAGGTTACAGAAAGACTTCCCAGAAGCGAACAGCTTCCCAACGACAGCTTCACAGAAGGCGATATCATCAAGGTTTATATTGCTGAAATCAGAGAAGCAACAAAGGGCCCCAAGATTCTTATTTCAAGAACTCATCCCGGTCTTGTAAGACGTCTTCTTGAAAGCGAAGTTCCCGAAATCTTTGACGGTACGGTTGAAATCAAGTCCGTATCCCGTGAAGCAGGTTCAAGAAGCAAGATTGCTGTTTACAGCGCAGATGAAAACGTTGACCCCATCGGCGCATGTATCGGTCAGAGAGGCGCAAGAATCGGCAAGGTTATCGATTTCCTCGGCGGCGAGAAACTCGACCTTATCCGTTACAGCGAAAACCCTGCAGAATATGTAGCTTCCGCTCTTGCACCCTCGGATGTTATTTCCGTTACTATCATCAGCGAAGAAGAACGCTCATGCAGAGTTGTTGTTCCCAACGACCAGCTTTCTCTTGCAATCGGCAACAAGGGTCAGAATGCCCGCCTTGCCGCAAAGCTTACAGGCTGGAAAATCGATATCAATCCCGAAACAGCAGAAGAAGTTATCAACTTCGACGAATAATTCATAATATAAACAGCAAGGAGCTGAACCGATGCAAACCCGCCGGATTCCTTTAAGAAAATGCACAGGCTGCAACGAAATGAAACCTAAAAAAGAGCTTGTAAGGGTCGTAAAAAGCCCGGAAGGCGAAATATCGCTTGACCTGACGGGCAAGAAACCGGGCAGAGGCGCATATGTGTGCCATGATGCGGAATGTCTTGCTAAGGCAAGGAAGGCAAAGAGGCTTGAAAAGGCTTTCTCCTGTGCGATTCCGGACGGAGTTTATGAGAGAATGGAGGAAGAACTCAAAAATGACGGATAATCCGAAGCTTCTTTCTCTTCTCGGAATGTGCCGCAGAGCAGGAAAGCTCAGTTGCGGACATGATGCCGCAGTTGGTTCGGTCAGAAGCAAAAGCGCAAAGCTGTGTTTGCTCAGCAGCGACGCTTCTCAAAGACTGAGAAAAGAAATAGAGCGTGAAGCAATTTTTGACGGCAGAGAAATCCCCGTCAGAGAAATGTTTTCAACAATGGAAGAAATAGGCAAGGCGACGGGTCTTAAATCCGCCGTGTTAACAGTCAATGACGAAGGCTTTGCAAAATCGATGCTTGGGCTTCTGAACACAACAGGGGAGGTTAATCTATGATTAATAAATACAGAGTACATGAGGTTGCTAAAGATTTTAATATCAAAAGCAACATTGTTGTTGATTTGCTTACAAAGCATTTTGACGGACAGAAAAAGCATATGACAGCTCTTGAAGAAGATGAGCTTGATTTGATATTCGAAACCTTTACAAAGGAATATGAGGTTTCCGATTTAAACGAATATTTTGAATTTACTCCTTCGCCCAAAAAGGCAAAGGAAGCAGCTGCCGAAGAAAAGGCAGAAGAAGTAAAGGAAGAGGTTAAAGCCGAAGTAAAAGCAGAACCTGTTCCCGAAAAGAAAAAGGAAACAAAGGCTCCCGCAGCTCCCGAAAAGAAGGAAGCTAAGAAAGAGGAAAAGAAGGAAGAAAAGCCTCAGGATAAGAAACCTGTTCAGGCTGCTCAGAAACCCGGAAAGCTTCCTCCCATGCCTCAGAAGCAGAAGCCCGTTGAAAAGAAAGAAAAAGAAGATAAGCCCATGCAGTCAAGAACAAAGGGCGAAATGAGAACAATCGATACGAGAGCAGATAACGTTGACCTCGAAAAATATAACGAAAGATATGAAAATATTGCTCCCGAAAACAAAACAAAACAGCATGCAAATTCCGTAAGCAAGCAGAAGATAAAGCAGAAGAGCCAGCAGTACAGAAAGCAGGGCGGTATGCGTTCTTCACGCCGTGAAACAGAGGCTGAAAGACTTAAGAGAATCGCTGCTGAAAGAGCAAAGAAGCCCCAGATGCTTCTCAAGCTTCCCGAAGAAATTACTGTCGGCGAACTTGCTGCTATGCTCAAAATGACTGCTGCCGAGGTTATCAAGAAGCTCTTCACTCTCGGTCAGATGGCAACCGTTAACGAAGTGCTCGACTATGATACAGCTGCAATCGTTGCCGAAGAACTCGGTGCAAAGGTTGAAAAAGAAGTTGTTATCACAATCGAAGACAGAATCATCGACGACCATATTGACGATGAGAGCGAGCTTATCACAAGAGACCCCGTTGTTGTTGTTATGGGTCACGTTGACCACGGTAAAACTTCGCTACTTGACGCAATCAGAAACACTTCTGTTACAGCAACCGAAGCAGGTGGTATTACCCAGCATATCGGTGCTTACAGAGTTGACCTCAACGGTCAGAAAATCACTTTCCTTGATACTCCCGGTCACGCAGCTTTCACATCAATGCGTCTTAGAGGTGCGATGGCAACTGATATTGCTATCCTTGTTGTTGCCGCAGACGACGGTATCATGCCCCAGACAATTGAAGCTATCAACCACGCAAAGGCTGCAGGCGTTCAGATTATTGTTGCAGTTAACAAGATGGATAAACCCGCCGCAAATCCCGACAGAGTTCTTCAGCAGCTCACAGAACATGAGCTTGTTCCCGAAGAATGGGGCGGCGAAACAATCTGCGTTCCCGTTTCCGCACTTAAGAGAACAGGTATCGACAATCTTCTCGAATCAGTTCTCCTTGTTGCAGAAATGCAGGAGCTTAAGGCTAATCCCAACCGCTCCGCAAAGGGTGTTGTTATTGAAGCAAGACTTGATAAGGGCAGAGGTCCTATCTCAACTCTTCTTGTTCAGAACGGTACTCTTAAGTCAGGCGACATCATCGTTGCAGGTACTTCCGTTGGCCGTGTAAGAGTTATGACCGATGATAAGGGCAGAAAGGTTAACGAAGCAGGTCCTTCGGTTCCCGTTGAAATCATGGGTCTTGCAGAAGTTCCTCAGGCAGGTGATACCTTCGACGCAGTTAATGACGAAAGACTTGCAAGAGAGCTTGTTGAACAGAGAAAGGCAAAGGCTAAGGAAGAGCAGTTCAAGGAATTCCAGAAGGTTACTCTTGATAACCTCTTTGCTTCAATTCAGGAAGGTCAGCTCAAAGACCTCAATATCATCATTAAGGCTGACGTTCAGGGTTCGGCAGAAGCAGTTAAGCAGAGCCTTGTGAAGCTCTCAAATGAAGAAGTAAGAGTTAAGGTTATCCACAGCGCAGTCGGTGCTGTTACCGAAAGCGACGTTATGCTCGCCAATGCATCAAATGCAATCATCGTCGGCTTCAATGTAAGACCCGATAACGTTGCAAGCGAAAGTGCAGAGCGTGACGGCGTTGAAATCAGATGCTACAGAGTTATTTATGACTGCATCGAAGAAGTTGAAGCAGCTATCAAGGGTATGCTTGCGCCCAAGTTCAGAGATGTTGATATCGGTAAAGCGGAAGTTCGTCAGGTTGTTAAGATTTCATCCGTTGGTAACATCGCAGGTTGCCATGTTCTTAACGGTAAAATCACAAGAGGCGCAAAAATCCGAGTTGTCAGAGACGGTATCGTCGTTGCGG
>JAZQTZ010000007.1:0-6320 GCA_045631105.1 Acutalibacteraceae bacterium | reverse complement strand
ACAATTGCATATTTTGATATGTTTTACAGAAAAGTTCCCTGCGGCGGCGGTTATGTTATCATGGCAGGCGTTGAACAGCTTGTTGATTATCTTTCAAATCTCAAATTTACCGCTGAGGATATCGAATATCTCAGAGGCAAGGGTTTCGGTGAGGATTTTCTTGATTATCTTGCAAACTTCGAGTTTGCATGCGATGTTTGGGCAATCCCCGAGGGCACACCCATTTTCCCCGGTGAACCCATCGTAAAGGTTAAAGGTCCCGTTATTCAGGCTCAGTTTATTGAAACGATGGTGCTTCTCTGCATCAATCATCAGAGTCTTATCGCAACAAAAGCAAACCGTCTTTCCATGGCGGCGCAGGGCAGAGCGGTTATGGAATTCGGTTCAAGACGTGCGCAGGGTGCCGACGGCGCGGTTCTCGGCGCAAGAGCAGCTTATATCGGCGGATGTGTGGGTACTGCCTGCACAATAAGTGATGAACTTTTCGGCGTTCCCGCACTCGGAACAATGGCTCACAGCTGGGTTCAGCTTTTTGACAGCGAATATGAAGCGTTCACGGCTTATGCAAAAGAATATCCCGACAGTTGCACTCTTCTTGTTGATACCTATAATGTTCTCAAATCGGGCATTCCCAACGCAATCAAGGTTTTCGATGAGGTGCTGGGGCCTCTCGGAAAACGCCCCAAGGGAATAAGAATCGACAGCGGTGACATAACATATCTTTCAAGAAAAGCAAGAAAAATGCTCGATGAAGCAGGTTATCCCGATTGCGGAATCGTTGCTTCAAACTCGCTCGATGAATATATCATCCGTGATATGCTCATTCAGGGCGCAAAGGTTGATTCATTCGGTGTCGGTGAAAGACTTATCACCTCATCGGCAAGTCCCGTTCTCGGCGGTGTTTATAAGCTTGTCGGTGTTAAAAAAGACGGTGAAGTTGTTCCCAAAATCAAGCTCAGCGAAAATGTTCAGAAGATTACAACTCCCGGCAACAAGAGAGTTTACAGACTCTTTGATAAAGAAGACGGAAAGGCGATTGCCGACCTTATCACTCTTGCGGATGAAACCGTTGATGAGTCACAGCCCTATGAACTTTTTGATCCCGACTACACATGGAAGCGCAAAACCGTAACAAATTATGTTGCAAGAGAACTTCTTGAACCTATTTTTGCAGGCGGTAAGTGTGTTTATAAGAAGAAAAATATTCAGGAAATCAGAAATTACTGCAAAGAACAGGTTGACACCCTTTGGGATGAAGTTACGAGATTTGAAAATCCGCATAATTACTATGTTGACCTTTCGCAGTCTCTCTGGGATATGAAGCAGGAACTTCTTCGCAAAAACGGTAGATAATCGGAGGTTTTATCATGATAAAAGAATTTATGGATAAGGATTTTCTCCTTTATAATGAACCCTCGGTGAAAATGTTTGAAGCGGCGGATAAGATGCCGATTTTCGATTGGCATTGCCATCTTTCACCCAAGGAAATCTATGAAAACAAACAGCCCGAAGATATCGCATGGCTCTGGCTTGCAGGCGACCATTATAAGTGGCGTGCAATGCGTTCATGCGGTGTTGAGGAAAAATATATAACAGGGGATGCGAGCGGCTATGAAAAGTTCAAGGCGTTTGCGTCAATCATGCCCTATCTCATCGGTAATCCCATGTATCATTGGTGTCATCTTGAACTGAGAAGATATTTCGGAATTTATGATATTCTCAGCGCAGAAACAGCCGACGATATCTGGAACAGAGCGAACGCCGCAATCAAAGAGGGCGGTTTCACTCCGAGGGAACTTATCGAAAAATCTAATGTTTCCCATCTCTGCACAACCGATGACCCTGCCGACAGCCTTGAATATCATAAGCTTATAGCGGAAACCGATTTCAAGTGCAAGGTTCTTCCCGCATTCCGACCCGACAAGGCTCTCGGAATCGACCTTCCCGCATGGAAACCCTGGCTTTCCGATATGGAAAAAACCGCAGGCAGAGAAATCGGAAGCTTTGCAACTCTTTGCGATGTTCTCAAAGAGAGAATTGAATTTTTTGCATCGATGGGATGCCGTGCAAGCGACCACGCATTTTCTTATGTTCCCTATGAAGAAGCAACCGCAGAGGAACTCGAAGAAATCTTCACTTCCGCTAAGAACGGCGAAAAAGTTTCCGTTCTTGAAGCCGATAAATTCAAAACAGCACTCCTCTCCGTTCTTGCGGCTGAATATGCCGAAAGAGGCTGGGGAATGGAGCTTCATATAGGACCTATCAGAAACAATAACACCCTCATGTTCAACAAAATCGGACCCGATGCAGGCTTCGATTCAATCGATGACAGAGAAATCGCAGGCAAGCTTTCACGTTTCCTTGACAGTCTTGCAGTTAAAGAAAAGCTCCCCAGAACTGTGCTTTTCACCCTCAATCCCAAGGATAACTATGTTCTCGGAACAATGCTCGGCAACTTCCAGACAGCCGAAGCTGAAAGCAAGATTCAGTTCGGTTCGGCATGGTGGTTCAACGATAATATCGACGGCATGAGAGAGCAGATGAAGGCTCTCGCAAACCTCGGTGCGCTCGGTAAATTTGTTGGTATGGTTACGGATTCACGTTCCTTCCTCTCATATCCCCGCCACGAATATTTCCGCAGAATCATGTGCGGTCTTATGGGCGATATGGTTGCTCAGGGGCTCTATCCCTACGATGAAAAAATGCTCTGCAAAATTGCAGAAGATATTTCATATAATAACGCAATAAAATATTTCGGCGTGAAATAAGAAAGGATGAATTCCATGGCAAAATATCTTCTTGCCCTCGACCAGGGTACAACAAGCTCAAGAGCGATAGTTTTTGATAAAAAAGGCAATATCGTAAGCAAGGCGCAGAACGAATTTGAGCAGATTTATCCTCAGGCAGGCTGGGTTGAGCATGACCCCCTCGCCATTCTTTACAGTCAGTTTCAGGCGGTATCATCATGCATAATGCAGGGTGCGATCAATCCCGAAGATATCGCAGGTATCGGCATCACAAACCAGCGTGAAACAACAATTCTCTGGGACAGACAGACGGGCAAACCCGTTTATAACGCTATCGTATGGCAGTGCCGCAGAACTGCGGATATCTGCGAAGATATCAAGGCTCAGGGACTTGAAGATTACATAAAAGAAAAAACAGGTCTTGTTGTTGACGCATATTTCTCCGCAACAAAAATCAAGTGGATTTTAGATAATGTTCCCTCCGCACGAGAACTTGCCGAACAGGGCAGACTTCTTTTCGGAACAATCGAAACATGGCTTATCTGGAATCTTACGGGCGGAAGCGTTCATGTGACAGACTATTCAAACGCATCAAGAACAATGCTTTTTGATGTTGATAACCTTTGCTGGGATAAATTCCTCTGCGAAAAACTCGGAATTCCCATGTCAATTCTTCCCGAACCCGTTCCTTCAAGTAAGATTTACGGCAGAGTTTCAAAGGGTATCCTCGGCCTTGAATTCCTTGAAGGTATTCCCATCTGCGGCGCAATCGGTGACCAGCCTGCCGCTCTTTTCGGTCAGGGATGTTTCGAAGCGGGTCAGGCTAAAAATACATACGGCACAGGTTGTTTCCTTCTCATGAACACAGGCGAAACCCGAGTAAAATCAAAGAATAATCTTGTTACGGGCGTTGCATGGGGCATAGGCGACAAGGTTGAATATGCAATTGAAGGTTCGGCTTTCAATGCTGGTTCGGTTATCAAATGGCTCCGAGATGAGCTTCATATGATTGACACCGCAAAACGCTGCGATGAGCTTGCCGAAAGCGTTCCCGATGCGAACGGAATTTATTTTGTTCCCGCATTTACGGGACTTGGTGCGCCCTATTGGGATATGTATGCAAGAGGTACTCTCGTCGGTCTCACAAGAGGCGTTAACAGAGCGCATATTGCAAGAAGCGTTCTCGAAGCTATTGCATATCAGGTAACCGACCTTCTCGAAGCAATGAAATCCGATTCGGGTATAGACTTTACAGAACTCCGTGTTGATGGTGGCGCAAGCGTCAGCAATATCATGATGCAGATTCAGGCAGACATGATAAGATGCAGCGTAAACCGTCCTAAGAACGTTGAAACAACGGCTCTCGGTGCGGCTTATCTTGCAGGTCTTGCCGTCGGACTCTGGGAAAGCATGGATGAAATTCAGCATAACCGTGTTGTTGAAAAAGTTTTCGAACCCGAAACCGATATTGAAAAAAGAAACTCACTTTATGCAGGCTGGAAAAAGGCTGTGGATTGCTCAATGGGTTGGGCAAAATAAATTGGAGATGTTAAAATGGATTATTTAAAGGAGTCATTAAGACTTCATTATGAATGGAAGGGCAAGCTTGAAACGAAAACGAGGGCCAATGCTTCATGCAAGCAGGATTTGTCGCTTGCATATACCCCCGGCGTTGCCGCTCCTTGCCTTGAAATTCAGAAGGATATAAATAAAAGCTATGAGCTTACAAGAAGATGGAACACAGTTGCTGTTATAACCGACGGCACGGCTGTTCTCGGCCTCGGCGATATCGGACCCGAAGCAGGTATGCCCGTTATGGAGGGCAAGTGCCTTCTTTTCAAGGCTTTTGCTGATATCGATGCAATTCCTCTCTGCATCCGTTCAAAGGATACGGATGAAATTGTCAGAGCCGTTTCGCTTTTTGCGGGCAGTTTCGGCGGCATAAATCTTGAGGATATTGCGGCGCCGAGATGCTTTGAAATTGAAAGAAAACTCAAGGAAATCTGCGATATTCCCGTTTTTCACGATGACCAGCACGGAACGGCGGTCGTTGTTCTTGCGGCTGTTCTTAACGCACTTCGATGTGTCGGCAAAAAGCTTGAAAACTGCACTGTTGCAATGAGCGGCGCAGGCTCGGCAGGCTCGGCAATTGCAAGGCTTCTCAACGCTTGCGGTGCGGGGAATATCATCATGAGCGATAAAGAAGGAATCATTTGCAAGGGTCAGAATCTTTCTCCTGCTTTTGATGAACTTGCCGATTTCACTAATAAAAACCGTATCACGGGTACCCTTGCCGATGCAATGAAGGGTGCAGATGTTTTTGTCGGCGTTTCTGCAGGCGGAATTGTCAGCAAGGAAATGGTTGCTTCGATGGCTGAGAATGCTGTTGTTATGGCTATGGCTAACCCGTCTCCCGAAATCATGCCCGATGATGCAATTTCGGCAGGTGCGGCTGTTGTCGGCACGGGCAGAAGTGATTTCCCCAATCAGATTAACAATGTTCTTGCTTTCCCCGGAATTTTCAGAGGCGCGCTCGATGTCAGAGCATCTGATATCAATGAAGAAATGAAGCTTGCTGCCGCTCATGCGATTGCAAATCTCGTTTCCGAAGATAAACTCTGCCCCGGATATATTCTTCCCGAAGCATTCGATGAAAGAGTCGGTCCCGCTGTTGCAAAGGCGGTTGCAGATGCGGCTCGGAGCAGTAATGTTGCACGAATCTGAATGACAAAGTTTGGCTAAAATAAACAAAAAATATTTATATAATATTTAATTAAATATTTTCTATTGCTTTATTTTATAAAGTGTGCAATAATTATTCAGTAAAAATGGACTGAAGTGTAAAAACTTCTTCAGATTTTACATCTGAAATATTATTTTAAGGGAGGAAAACTTATGTCCAAAATGAAAAAGGTCATCAGCCTTGTGCTTTGTATCGCAATGCTTGCAGGTACATTCGCATTCCTCGGTGATCTCGTTGCTCCTTCAGCAAAAGCTGCCGGAGAAACAAATGTAACAGATTATGCAACTCTTGAAGCACAGTATGACAAGTTCGTATATGTTGGTATCGACGTTATCGAAGTTGCAAACGGCGAACTTACCGACGGTTATGTTCAGCCCGGCGACTGGCTTGAATACCGTGCAACAATCCTTTCCGATATGTATGTTGGTAACTGTAACCCCCATATCGTATACGAAAGAGATTTCTTCGACGTGCGTGTTATCACAAGCACAACTCCCAGCACATCCGAAACATTCCTTAAGGCAGACTATGAAGGCAACAAGAAGATGGCTGACGGTACATTCATGAACCCCGACCACTCAAATGCTGCTCCCAATCTCGCTACTTACAACACACTTACAGCATTCCCCTATTCAAACGTTACAACACAGCTCGGCTTCTGCGGAATTGATGCTGCAACATATGAAAATTGGGATATGGTTAAGACTGACCTCGGTGTTACAACAACAGTTAACAACACCAACCTTGTTATGACAGAAGATAACTGGATTACATCATGGTATGTAAGAGTTAAGGAAGGTCTTGCAGACGGTGACACAGGTAACTCCTTC
>JAZQTZ010000006.1:0-4033 GCA_045631105.1 Acutalibacteraceae bacterium | reverse complement strand
CCCGATGATTCATATCACGGCATCACTTACACCGAGCGTTTCGGAAATGCCGCTTATATTACTAAATGTATGGCACAGCTCATGCGTGACCTCGGTTCAATCCCCTCACCTTTCAACGCATTCCTCCTCAATCTCGGACTTGAAACTCTTCCTCTCCGAGTTGAAAGACATTGCTCAAACGCTCTTGCAGTTGCAGAATTTATCCGTGACAGCGGCTGCGCAATCGAAGTTACCTATCCCGGCATGAAGGGAAGCAAGGGTTACGAGCTTGCACAGAAATATATGCCCACCGGCACAAGCGGCGTTATTTCATTCAGAATCAAAGGCGGAAGAGATGCTGCAACAAAATTCATGGACAGCCTCAAAATTGCCGAAATCGCAACTCATGTTGCAGACGCACGCACCTGCTGTCTCCACCCCGCAAGCACAACTCACCGTCAGCTCACAGCTCAGGAACTCATCAACTGCGGTATTTCGGATGACCTTATCCGTCTTTCAGTTGGTATTGAACACGTTGACGATATCATCGCCGACGTGAAGCAGGCTCTCGAAGCATCACAGGCATAAAAATAAAGCCCCGCAACTTCTGCGGGGTTATTTTTAAATAAGGAGGAAGTTTTATGTTGGAAAAAATCGCAGAATTATTGCACCTCAGCATCAGAGAAGTCTGGGCAGTTGAAAAGCTCTTTGATTATTTCGGAAAGCTTTTCACAACTTTTTCAGTAAAAGGCTTCATCTCAACCCTTGTTGCCATAGCAGAGCTTATCGGAATGCTGATTTTCGGTCTCCCCGTCACTCCGAGAGGTCAGACTCTTGATTTGACAGGTTATAACCTTGTGGTTTATGACGAATTTCACGGCGACACCCTCAATTCCGACCTCTGGGAAACAAGAGGAAACGGCCCGAGAAGATGCGGTTATAACGCAGACAGTCAGGTTTCTCTCCGTGACGGAAATCTTATTATCACAGGCGAATATCTTACCGACGGCGAATACGGCGAAGGCTGGTACACCGCCGCAGTTAAGCTCAGAGAAAGATATAAGCAGGGTTATTATGAAATCCGTTGCATCGTAAATGACAGCCCCGGTTATTGGAGCGCATTCTGGATTCAGGCAGACGGACCCTATACCGCATCGATTTCGCAAGGTGGTCCCGGCGGTGCGGAGATTGATATTTTCGAATCAACTTGCTACGACGATAATAAATATGCCGTAACTCATGCCATCCATTGCGCAGGTGTCGGCGGAGTGCAGGAAGGCTTCCAGTCTGCAATGCTTGGAAAATTCTACGGCAACAATGTTCAGAAAGAATATAACACCTACGGTCTTGAATGGACAGAGGATGAATATATCTTCTATGTCAACGGAGTTGAAACCGTGCGTTCAACATTTGGCGACGGCGTTTCACAGGTGCCCGAAGATGTTATCGTTTCGCTCGAAATCCCCGACGGTGACAAGCTTGAAAGCTTCGACAAAGAAAACTTCAAAACCGAATTTATCGTGGACTATGTAAAAATCTATCAGAAATAAAAGAAAGCTTGCAAAGGAAATCCTTTGCAAGCTTTTTGCTTATTCATAAATGGGATATCTCTTGCAGATTTCTTCAACGCCCTGCTTGATTTTTTCAGCGCTGTTTTCAAAATCCGTTGCGCAGAGATAAATAAACTCTGCAATCTTATCCATATCCTCTTCGTTAAGACCTCTTGAGGTAACAGCAGCTGTACCGAGTCTGATACCGCTTGTTACGAAAGGCTTCTCGGGGTCATTGGGAATTGCGTTCTTGTTTGCTGTGATATAAACCTCGTCAAGTCTCTTTTCAAGCTCTTTGCCTGTGATACCGAGTGAACGAAGGTCAACAAGCATGAGATGGTTATCCGTTCCGCCCGAAACAAGGTTGATGCCTCTTGAAATGAGACCCTTTGCGAGTGCGGAAGCATTCTTAACAATGTTTTCCTGATAAACCTTGAATGAGGGGTCAAGAGCTTCGCCGAAGCAGATTGCCTTTGCGGCGATGATATGCATAAGAGGGCCGCCCTGATTTCCGGGGAAGATTGCCTTGTTGATAGCTGCGGCAAATTCTTCTTTGCAGAGAATAAGACCGCCTCTGGGACCTCTGAGAGTTTTATGAGTTGTTGTTGTTACGATATCTGCATAGGGCACGGGTGAGGGATGAAGACCTGCGGCAACAAGACCTGCGATATGAGCCATATCAACCATGAAATATGCGCCAACCGCCTTTGCAATCTTACCGATGCGTTCAAAATCAATAACTCTGGGATATGCAGATGCGCCTGCAACAATAAGCTTGGGCTTGATTTCGTTTGCGGTTTTTTCGAATTCATCATAATCGATAAATCCATCATCATTTACGCCGTAGGGAACAAACTTATAAAGCTTGCCGCTTGCGTTAACAGGTGAACCGTGGGTAAGATGTCCGCCGTGAGCAAGATTCATGCCCATAACAACATCACCGGGTTCGAGAATAGCTGCATAAGCCGCCATATTTGCCTGTGCACCCGAATGAGGCTGAACATTTGCTGCTTCAGCGCCAAAAAGCTTCTTTGCTCTTTCAATTGCGATTGTTTCAACAACGTCAACGCATTCACAGCCGCCGTAGTATCTCTTTCCGGGATAACCCTCGGCATATTTATTTGTGAGAACGCTTCCCATTGCCGCCATAACTGCGGGAGAAACAATGTTTTCGGAAGCAATAAGCTCGATATTTCTCTTCTGTCTTTTAAGCTCGGCTTCCATTGCCTTGCCAACTTCTTCGTCATAACTGATAAGCGGGGTTATTGTATCGATATAATCGGAAAACATCGGACAGACACCTCTTTCGTTATTTTTTATTTTACTTTGTTATATTACCACAAATTCCGGAAATATGTCAAACCGCATTGTTAACAAAAAAGACTTGTAATATTTTAATAAATAGGTTATACTGTATGATAACACTTAAAAGGAGATGAATCAATGGACCCCATTAAGGTTGATTTTTCAAAGAAAGACGGCGGAGGCAAAAAGGATATAGTTATTCCTCCCGAAAAAGCTGCTCTTAAAATTATTCTCAGCATTCTCTGCATGGTAGTTTTTGCCGCAGTTGCATTTTATGTAATGCTTCCTGCCATCAACTTCAAGTCATATGATTTCTATATCTACATCGGACTTGTTGCGGCATCATATGTTGTTTTCAACGGCATTTTCACAAATGTCATGAATAAACCCGAGTATATTCCGTATGTTAAGAAAAGAGCGATTGTTCCCGGAATCATCATCGGTCTTCTCATCGTAACAGTCGGCATCGGATATCTTGCTTCCTGCGAATTCTTCAGAGCTTCAAGCTACAGCCAGATTATCGATGTCAGAACAGACTCCAATTTCTCCGAAGAAATCGAAGAGCAGGATGCTGAAAGCTTCAGCGCAATTCCCAAGCTCGACGAAGAAGCTGCCGCTCAGCTTGCAACAAGAGCTCTCGGCGTTCTTGAAGAAAAGGGCTATGTTTCTCAGTTCACCGTTTATCCCGAATATACTCAGATAAACTACAAGGAAACTCCCGTAAGAGTTGCTCCCCTTCAGTATGCAAACATCATCAAGTGGTTCACAAACACAAAGAACGGCTTCCCCGGTTATGTTGTTATTGACATGGCTAACGAATCCACAGAATTTATTGAAGTTGAAAACGGCATCAAATATTCACCTGCCGAGCATTTCAACAAACTTCTCAAGCGTCACCTTCGCTTTGAATATCCCACATTCATGTTTGCAGATGCAACATTCGAAATCGACGACGAAGGCAATCCCTACTGGATCTGCGCTCGTCTTGACAAAACAATCGGTCTTTTCGGCGGTACAGATGTAATCGGCGCAGTTGTTGTTAAGGCAAACAGTGCAACAGGCGAAAGCGCATATTACACAATCGACGAAATCAAGAGCAGCACAGAACTCCAGTGGCTCGACAGAATCTATGATTCAGACCTTATCGTTCAGCAGTATAACTTCTACGGCAAGTATCAGAACGGTTTCTGGAACTCAAT
>JAZQTZ010000005.1:0-44391 GCA_045631105.1 Acutalibacteraceae bacterium | reverse complement strand
GCTGGAAGCGGCCCGGGAAGATAGGTCGACGCCGACATTTTTTGCCTTAATAGCTCAGTCGGTAGAGCACGCGGCTGTTAACCGCGGTGTCACAGGTTCGAGTCCTGTTTGAGGCGCCAAGATAAGGAACCATCCAATCGGGTGGTTTTTTATTTTTACATTCGACTCGAAGGGGAGCGGTAGTGAATGACAGTCCGGTGGACTGTCGGAGCCGCGACTGACCGAGGCCCGCACGCCGAGAGTTGTACCCTGTTTGAGGCGCCAAAGTATTATAATATGAACCTTTTCTATTCACAGAATCGGTTTGAATTGTTTTTTTGTTTGATATTCTTAAATGTAAACGGAGCAGTCTTGATGAGACTGCTCCGTTATATTTTTTGAATTCTTATTCTTCTTCGATAAGTCCGTAATATCTTCCGAACCAATATGGGAGAAGATAGGTGCTGGGGCAAGATGCTCTTCTTATGTCGCCTTCGTCAATTCTGAACATATTACTGTCGTTATAATGAATGATTCTCTCGTCGATTTCAAGAGCTTCCTTGAGCTGAGGTCTGCCGCCCCAACGTTCTTGTTCAGTATCGTAAACAAGACCTTTTCTCTTTGAATTGATAATAGGTCTGCGGACAAAATCAAGCGGGAAGTTGCGAAGTTCCTTGATTGCGTTATCGAGGTCGCAGGGCTCATCGGAGAATGCGCTGCAGACAAGATTGAAGAAAATTGTGTGTTCAGGTCTTTCATATTCCCAATGATGGCGAAGACCCATAAGAAGATATTTTCTTATCGCAGGGTCTTTTTCTATGCGAAGAATAGTTGCTGTTGTCATGAATCCGAGATTGTCATCAATGTGGCAAACATGACCGTCATCTTTTTTGTGCTGAGCAGCATTGAGGAGATAATGCTCATCAATAGCAAGATGCATGAATTCATTTCTGTATTTCTCATCGCCCGAAACATGATATGCAACATCGAGGAATGAAAGCATTTCAAGGGAGTTGATGCATTTTTCCCAAAGCCACATACAGTTGCCGTTGAGCTGATCAGGCGCCCAGTTTGCCCATGTTGTAGGAAGACCGTCAATATCGCAGAGGGTATATTTATGCTCAAGAATATGGTCAACAATATCACAGATGATTTCTCTAATATATTCTTTTTCTTCATCATTTGCGCAGAAATCATAATAGAGTGAGAATCCAAAGAAATGACCAACCATTTCGTCGCTTGATGTCTCACCGAGCCATTCGCTTACACCGTCGGGCGAAGGATGCCATTCACTGCCTTCTCTGTCAACAAACACGCCGAAGTTTTCGTCGCCTTCGAAACGAACCGCTCTTGCGGTGAAGCCTTTAACACCTGATACCTTTGCAAGATAGCCCATTGCATACATAGAACGTCTTGCAGCTTCAAGAACTTTTTCATCTTTTGTAACGGCATAGCAATATGCGAGTGAACCGATATAAGTCTGCGTCCAAAGACCGTCGTTATCCGAAATACCAGGTTTGCCTGTCATTATATCGCCATTTTCGATGCCACCGAGACCTGTTACGTAACCTTTTGTACGAAGATAAACCTTTTCAACAAGGTCAAAACAGTAATCTGCTTTTTCTTTGAGTGTCATATCTTTTTCAGTGATTTTTGTAACACCTGAATCTGTTGCAGTCCAGATACCATCTGCTGTTGCAATTGCATCGTTGATTTTCGGTTCACATGCCCATCTTGTTGCAGGAAGATATTTGCATTTTCCGTCTTTAAGGATTATAAGACCTGCTTCGGATGAAAGAATAACTCTTCCGTCATCGGCAAAACGGATTTTATATATTTCCTCTTCGGGCAAAGCATTGAGTTCATTGTGACCGTACCAGCCTATCTTACCATCATAAATATAAACGCCCTTGTTAGTGCCGAGCCATGTGAAACCGAGATCTTTATCATGCTCGATGCAGTTTATTATAATGTCAGGCATGGTTGAGTGTTCATGGCAAATATTCATCCAACGCTTTCTTTTGCCGTTAACAGCGATGAAATATTCGGGACAGCAAGCGTTGATTTTACCGCCTGTTACGGCAATATCAGTAAGTTCGGATTCAGCTCTGAAATATTTCTGAAATTTGCCGTCTGTAAAACGGTAGAGCCATTGAGGGGTGATGAGATGAATTATATCTGTTCCGCTGAAGCAGATAATATTTTCATCAAGAGTCTGAAACTCTGTGATTTCGCCGTTTTTTGCAACATAAATTATATTTTCTGCGGCGATGAATACTTTATCATTATCGGTGAACATAGCTTTGACAGCGGGGCAGGGGAAAGAACCGAGGGAACCGTCAGCTTTGGTATAGTTAAGTCCCTTTTCTGTTCCGATATAAACGGTGCCGTTGCATTCAGCAAGGCAATAAGCCTTGTCATCAAGCAGACCGTTTGATGTGGTAAAGAAATCGCAGAGTCTCTGAGGATATTTTCCGGTTTTAAAAATACCGTGTTTTTTCATGATTTTTTCTCCTTATTTAACTGTTATTGATGTTTCAATATAATTGTTGGAATTTTTTTCTTTTATAATAACTTTTCGTTTGCCGAGATTACAGGTGTTTCTGATTTCAAATATCCATGTTACAAAACCGTTGGAATCGGCTTTTGCATCATTAAGTTCGGTAAGTTTTGCAACTGATGTGGGAGTTTCATAGAATTCAATTGAGTATGTTTTACCAGGTGTTCCCTGAACAATAATGCTAGCCTGGTTGCCTGTCTGAACGGGATCGGTTTTTGAAAGCAGGAAAATTCCGACAGATTTTTCGCTTATCTTATCATCAATAACCGGTCTTTTTGTTGTAGCGACGGATGTTGCTTTTATTGCAGGCTTTTTGGCTGTTGTAACGGGTTTGTTATGAACGGATGTTTTGAGCGGAGATTGAGTTGAAACGACGGTTGTTACTTGATTAATAACAGATGTAATTTTATTTGCAACGGTATTTTTATTCGTTTCATCTTTTTTGACGGTGGTCATTTTTTTTGTGACGGGAACGGTGATAATTTTTTCGGAAACTGAAACAGAAACTTCTCCTTTTTCATTTGTGACCTCAACCGTAACAGTTTCCTTTTCGGTAATGATTTCAGTTATTTCAACTGCATTAGCAGTTGTTGAAGTGACGTCTGTTTTTTGGCTGTTATCACATGAATATAAAACTGTTGCCGCCGTACATAAAGCAAGAATAACAGCGGAAATTTTTTTGAAATTATTCATAGTAAACCTCATATGATTATTGAAATTTCACCCGAAGAAAGAGTTTCTTCGGTTCCGTCGGAAAGATTGATTATAAGATTGCATTGACTGTTTATGTCTTTTACCGTGCCTCTGTATTCAATGTTATTTTTGAAATATCCGATTTCTCTTCCGATGATAAATAAATTTTTGCGATATTTTTCAATTATATCGGTGTTATTGTTTTTTTCTGCAAATTCAAGAATTTTTGCAGATATATTCTCTGCAAGTTTTTCTTTATCACAATTGACATCGATACTGCCTGCCAATTTTAGTTCATCGGGAAAAATGCACGTTGATATATTGATACCTACTCCGAGAATAATATATGATTTTTTATCTTTGATGCATCTCTCGGCAAGAATACCGCAGACTTTTTTTGAATTTACAAAAATATCATTTACCCATTTGATTTTCGGATCAATACCCAAATCCGTAAGGGCATCGCAAACAGCAACAGCGGCTATCGGAGTAATCAATTCCGAATTAAATTTTTCTTCAAAAACAAGGGTCATGTAAAGACCTGTGTCTTTGGGTGAAAAAAAGCTGTTACCTCGTCTTCCTCTGCCTGCCGTTTGTTCGTTTGCGATGATTAACATCGGCAAAGGCAAAGTTGAAATATTTTCTCTGGCGAATGTGTTGGTGGATGGCAGAGAGTCAAAACATAACTTAAGGATGATAATCATTCCTTTTATATTTAATCAAAATAATTGTATATTATACTTAATTGAATGTCAATAATTTTAACTTTTTTATTGACAGTTACCATATAAAAATGTAATATATAGTTTAAGATAACTATAAGGGGGAGTGTTATGAAAATATTGCAAAAGGGTTTTAACTACTCCCAGGACGGACCCGGAAACCGCCTTGTTTATCATCTGCAGGGATGCAATTTTTCTTGCAAATGGTGTTCAAATGCTGACAGCATTCCTCTTGAAAATCCGAAAGCAAAAGAGTGTTCGGTTGATGAGATTTTTGACGAAATAATCAGAAGCAGAATGATGTTTTTTGACGGCGGAGGAGTTACTTTTACGGGCGGTGAGGTTTGTGTGCAGTCCAAAGAATTGCTTATTCTTTTGGAAAAGCTCAAACAAGCTGATATCAACACATGTATTGAATCAAATGCATCTTTGTCCTCTGTAAAAGAAATTGCGGGATATATAGATTATCTGATTGTCGATTTCAAGCATTACGATGAAGATGTTCATAAAAAATGGATTGGTGTTTCAAATAAAACGGTCAAAGAAAATATTGAATATTTTCTTTCATCGGGCAGACAGATTCATATCCGTATTCCCGTTATTCACGGAATTAACGATAACCCAGAAGAATTTGCAGAATATTTCAAATCGTTTGACACTTCAAACGCCGTTTTTGAATTCCTTGCTTATCATGAATTCGGCAAAGATAAATGGCAGGGCGATTATGAAATATCCGACGGTTTTTTACCATCGGGAACAATAAAAAAATTTAAAGAAATTTTTGAAAATCACGGCATGAAAACCGTTGTTACATAAGGAGAAATAATTATGATTAATATTCTTGACAGCAAAAAAATAACCGAAATGGCGAAAGCTCTTTTTGCAGAAAAAAGAGCAGGAATGCGTCTTGACGGATGGTTCATCGCCAAGGAAGCAGAGCTTCGTCTTGCAAAGGAATTTGAAGGTAAAAATGAAGAGGTCAAAAAAGCTCTTATTCTCCGTGAAATTGTCAAGACCCTTCCCATATATCTGAGCGATTATCAGATTTTTGCAGGTACTCAGGATGACGCATTTGCAAGAAGCTATGCGCTTATAAATCCAACATTCAAGGTTGAAGAATTCAGCGGATACTGCGACCCTACCGCAGTTTTCTCCGATATCGAACCAAATGATGAATTTACCGCCGAAAGAATCGAAACTGCAAGAAGCGAATTTGCAAAAACCGAATATGCAGTTAAGCTCGGCGAGGTATACGGAAAAGCAGAATGCTATACCAAAGAAGTTATCTTCTTCTTTGAGCAGGTAACAGGTCATCTTATTCCCGATATCCGTTATGCAATCAAGTACGGTGTTAAGGATATGATTGCAAAAACCGAGGGCAAAGAGGGCGATGGATATAAGGCATTTGCAATTGCACTTCAAAGCGCAATCATTCTCGCAAATCGCTATGCAGACCTTGCCGCAGAACAGGCAAAAACAGCTTCTCCTGAAAGAAAAGCACAGCTTGAAATAATGGAAAAGACTCTTCGCAAAGTTCCCGAAAACGGTGCGGAAAATCTCTTTGAAGCTATTCAGGCATTCATCCTTATGTGGCAGATTATGTGTCTTGAACAGACTCCCAACCCCTTTGCATTTTCCGTTGGTAATGCCGACAGAATTTTTGAGCCGTACAGAAACGGTGCGGACCGTGAAACAGTTGCAGCTCTTCTTAAGCATTTCCTTGTTTTCTTTAATGTTGCTGACAGAAGCTGGGCAATCTCGCAGAATATCATTGTCAGCGGCCGTGACATTTGCGGTAACGACCTCACAAATGAAACAACATATGCACTTATGGATGCTTATTACGAAATGAATCTTCCTCAGCCCATTCTTTCCGTAAAACTTCATAAGAACACCCCTGCGAAGCTTTACGAAGAAATGGGCAGATTCCTCTTCACTCCCGGTGCGCTTACACCTTCATTCTTCAATGATGACTCACTCTTTGAAGTTCTCGCTTCAAAGGGAGTTGATGAAAATGACCTTGCCGATATTTCAATTGCAGGCTGTCAGGAACCCCTTATTATGGGTAAGGATAACGGTAACACAACCAACAGCTGGCTTAATCTTCCCAAGATTCTCGAAATGACTCTTACAGGCGGCGTTTCAACCATTACAGGCGAAAAACTTGTTGATGTTGACGCTTGCAAGCTTGAGAATATCCGCGAAGAATTCTATAAGAACGTTGAAAAATTTGTTGCAGCTATGGGTGAATGCGCAAACGGTGCATCAGCTGCTCTTTCAACCCAGAGAGTGCCTTTCCTTTCATGCCTTATGGGTGGTCTTGAAAACGGTATAGATGCAAGAGATATCAATAAGCAGGGAACAAAATATAACGGCAGCGGATGCCTTATCCATGGCGTTTCCGTTATCGCAGACAGCTTCTCCGCAATCGATAAACTCCTTGCTGAAAGACCGCAGGATGCTGATAAACTTGTTGATGCTCTCAAGGCAAACTTCGAA
Source organism: Acutalibacteraceae bacterium (assembly GCA_045631105.1). Taxonomy (GTDB): domain Bacteria; phylum Bacillota; class Clostridia; order Oscillospirales; family Acutalibacteraceae; genus CAG-177. The sequence goes on along the minus strand of JAZQTZ010000005.1, from coordinate 37,938 downwards.
GGCTACGAAGAGCTCCGAGAATTCCTTCTCACAGCTGATAAATTCGGCAACAACATCGAAAAGGTTGATAACGAAGCAGGTGAAGTTGCTTCAAAGGTTGCTGATATTGTTTCCTCAACAAAGAATTATCTCGGAAATTCGTTCCGTCCCGACTTCTCATCTCCCTCAACCCATCTTCTTTACGGCTACTGGGTTGGTGCAACTCCCGACGGCAGAAAGTCAAGAGATATGCTCGGTTACGGCGTTGACCCTCTTTACGGCAGCGCAGAAAACGGACTCGGTTTCCGTATGCTTTCAAACATGAAGATGCCCTTCGAAAAGATGAACGGCGGCTACGCTTCGCATCTCGGTATCGACCCCAAATATTTCAAATCCGAATCTTATGAAGATAAGGGCGTTGAGTTCAGAGATAAGGTTATCAATCCCTTGTTCTTTAATACCCTCAACGAAGGTGTTTCACCCTTCTATCTCTATGTTAACGTAACAACCGCCGAAATTCTCCGCAAAGTTCTTGCAGACCCCAAAAAGTATGCTCCGAGCGGTGTTTATATCATGAGAATTCACGGAACTTTCGTTAATTTCCTTGACCTTTCGCCTGCAATTCAGCAGGATATCATAACAAGACTTGACCCCAATTCAACTTCAATTGCATAAGGTGAATTTATGAAAATTATAGGTATTGATATCGGTACAACGAGCATTTGCGGAATTGTTTTTGATACTGAATCTAAGAATATTATTGCATCAAAAACTCTCCCGAATAATTCATTTATCAAAACCGAAAACAGCTATGAAAAGATTCAGGATGCAGAAATAATTATGAATACCGTTAATGAAATTCTTGACGGTTTCTATTCGGAAGATGTTGCTGCAATCGGTTTTTCGGGACAGATGCACGGAATAGTTTATACCGATGAAAACGCAGATGCCGTAAGTCCTCTTTTTATCTGGCAGGATGAACGTGCAGCAAAAGAATATGAAAACGGCAAGTCCTATGCGGAATATCTCGGATGTTTCGCAGGATACGGTCTTGCAACGGATTTCTATAATGAGAAAAACGGTCTTGTTCCCGTAAATGCAAAATATCTTTGCACAATTGCAGATTATGCGGTTATGAAGCTTTGCGTAAACAAAAAGCCTCTTGTTCATATTACAAATGCTGCTTCCCTCGGATGCTTTGACCTTGTAAACAATAAATTTACAATTGAAAATCCCAGACTTCCCGATGCAACTGCAGAATTTAAAGCGGCTGGGGAATACAAAGGCATTCCAGTCTGTGTTGCGCTCGGCGATAATCAGGCAAGCTTTATCGGTTCGGTTTCAGACTCCGATGATGCGCTCATAAATATCGGAACAGGCTCGCAGATTTCATGGCTTTCAGATGAGCTTGTAACTGAGGAAGGCGTTGAAAACAGACCATTTGACGGCAAGCGTTATCTTGCCGCAGGCTGTGCGCTTTGCGGCGGAAGAGCATTTGCGATGGTTGAAAAGCTTTTCAGAGAAATTGCAAATCTCGTTTCTGAAAATGAAATAAATTCAATGTATTCTTCAATTGATAAAATTCTTTCTGAAAAAACAGAAACTACTCTTTCGGCAGATTGCCGTTTCTGCGGAACAAGAAATGACCCCTCTGTACGAGGCGGAATATTTAATATTTCCGAAGAGAATTTCACGGCGTCTGATATTGCGCTTTCCGTTCTTTGCGGTATGTCTGATGAACTTTATCAGATGTATAAAAACGGCGGCAAAAAAGCTGATAAGCTTGTTTGCTCGGGTAACGGAATAAGAAAAAATGCATCTTTGAGAAGAGTTGTTTCCGAAATGTTCGGATGTGAAATAAAAATTCCTCTTTTTGAAGAGGAAGCATCTTTCGGTGCAGCCCTTGCAGCTTCCGTTGCCTGCGGAATGAGCAAGAGCATCTCGGAAGCTTGCTCAATGATAAAATATAAGGAGATTTAACCATGTTTTATAATGAACCTATTTTCTTTGAAAAAAACAGGGTTTTCAGAGTTTATACAGGCGGAAAGCTTTTTTCCGATTTCTTCGGCGATGATTCAACCGACGGCTTTTATCCCGAAGAATGGGTTGCTTCAAGCGTTAAGGCGCTCAACGAAGGAAGCACCGATGAATACGAAGGCGTTTCAAAAATAAAAGGTACGGATATGTATCTCAATGATGCGGCCGAAAAATATAAGTCCGAAATTCTCGGAAACAGAGAAGACCTCGGAATTCTCACCAAAATTCTTGACAGCGCAATCAGACTTCCCGTTCAGGCTCATCCCGACAAAGCTTTTTCCGAAAAGTATTTTTCATCGAAATACGGCAAGGAAGAAAGCTGGATTATTCTTGCAACAAGACCCGATGCCAAGATTTTTTACGGTTTCAAAGACGGCGTCACAATGGAAGATTTCAACAAGGCTATCGATGAAAGCGAAAACAAATCTGACGCCATGGAAAAGCTTCTTTGTTCAATCGATGTAAAAGCAGGCGATGTTATCTATATCCCTGCAAAAATGGTTCATGCTATCGGAAGCGGATGCCTTCTTCTTGAGGTTCAGGAACCTACAGATTTCACAATTCAGCCTGAGCGCTGGTGCGGTGAATATAAACTTTCCGATAAGGAAATGTATCTCGGTCTTGACAGAGAAAAGGCTCTTGAGTGCTTTGATATGGACAAAAAATATCCCGCACCTCTCACTCCCAAAACCCTCTCCGATGAAAACGGCGTCAAATATGAAGCTGTTATTGATGAAACAATAACAACAAGCTTTGCGGTCAGAACTGCAACCGTTAATGGTGGTGAATTCAGACTCGGCAGGGGAGCTGCGGTTTATGTTGTAACTGAAGGTGAAGGCTCTGTTATCGGTGAAAACTACAAACACGAGCTTAAAAAAGGCGCTTATTTCCTTCTTCCCGAAAATGCTAAAGATAAATATTCCGTAACAGGAAATTATATTAAAATCACAGAATGTTTTGCATAAAACAATTGACAATAAAGTTTTTTTGACTTAAAATTGAAACATATTCCAATAATTGTTTCAGGAGGGATATAATGAACACAAATGCTATGTTTAAAATAGGCTACGGTCTTTATGTTCTCACAGCGAAAGAAAACGGTTTTGATAACGGATGCATTATTAATACTGTTTCTCAGGTTACCGCAAATCCCAACAGAATTACCGTTGCCGTCAACAAAGCAAATAAAACTCACGATATGATTATCTCAAGCGGTGAATTCAATGTAAGCATTCTTTCAACTTCCGCAACCTTTGATGTTTTCAAGGCTTTCGGTTTCAGAAGCGGCAAGGATGTTGATAAGTTCAGCGATTTCAAAGCTGTAGAAAGAAGTGCAAACGGACTTTATTACATTACCGATGCAACAAATGCATTTATTTCAGCAAAGGTTGTCAATGCAACGGATCTCGGCACTCATACCTTGTTCCTTGCAGATGTTACCGATTGTGAAGTGCTTTCCGAAGCGACAAGTGCAACCTATGATTATTATCATAAATATATCAAACCGAAACCTGAGGTGAAGAAAGTGTCAAAAACTTATTACAGATGCAAAATCTGCGGATATATTCATGAAAGTGATATCCTTCCCGATGATTTCATCTGCCCGCTTTGTAAACACCCCGCTTCCGATTTCGAAAAAGTTGAAGCGGCTGAAGATAATAAAGGAGAGAATAACATGAATCTTAAAGGTACAAAGACAGAACAGAATCTTATGACTGCATTTGCAGGCGAATCCCAGGCAAGAAATAAGTATACCTACTTTGCTTCCGTAGCAAAGAAGGAAGGTTTTGAACAGATTTCAGCTATTTTTAACGAAACCGCAAACAATGAAAAAGAACACGCAAAGATGTGGTTCAAGGCTCTCGGCGAACTCGGTGATACTGCTCAGAATCTTCTCCATGCAGCTGAAGGTGAAAACTACGAATGGACAGATATGTATGCAACATTCGCAAAGGAAGCTGAAGAAGAAGGTTTCACAGAGCTTGCAGAAAAATTCCGTATGGTAGCTGCTATCGAAAAAACTCATGAAGAAAGATATCGCGCACTTCTCAACAATGTTGAAATGCAGAAGGTGTTTGAAAAGGCAGAAGAAACCATGTGGGAATGCCGTAACTGCGGTCATCTCGTAATGGGCAAGAAGGCTCCCGAAGTTTGCCCCGTTTGTTCACATCCTCAGGCATACTTTGAAGTAAGAAAAGAAAATTATTAATCTTTGAATCATCAATCAACCCTCGGTTTTTAAAATCGGGGGTTGATATTTTATATAAATAATTATATAATAAACTAAATATTGTTTATTATGAGGTGTGCTATGAAAAAGATTTCGTTGATTGTTGCTCTTGTTCTTGCAGTAACATTTGTTTTATGCTCATGCAATAATGCTGCTTTTACTTCATCTACAGACTCAAAAACAACTTCCCCTGCAGGTGTTATAACAGATAACGGTTCGTTCGGAATCGATGACCCCGAAACTGATGAACCTGAAAATTCAACGGGTGAACATCCTCAGGTTAAATTTACAATGGCAAACGGCGGCAGTTTCGTTATGGAGCTTTATCCCGAATATGCTCCCAAGACTGTTGAAAATTTCATTGAACTTGTTTCCGACGGTTTCTATGATGGTCTTACCTTCCACAGAGTTGTTGAAGATTTCATGGCTCAGGGCGGTTGCCCTGAAGGCACAGGTATGGGCGGAAGCAGCATGAAAATCAAGGGCGAGTTTGCTATTAACGGCTTTAATAAAAATACACTTTCCCACACAAGAGGCGTTGTTTCCATGGCTCGTTCATCCTCTTATAACTCTGCATCATCCCAGTTCTTTATCTGCTATTCCGATGCAACCTTCCTTGACGGTCAGTATGCCGCTTTCGGTATGGTTACACAGGGTATGGAAGTTGTTGATTCATTCCTTGAGATTGAAAGAACAACTGGTAATGACGGCGCTCTATCAAAACCTATCGAGCCTATTGTTATTGAAAAAGCGGAGGTGCTTTAATTGAAAAACATAACTTTCAAGGCATTTAAAGCATCTGAAATTGAATTTGTGAATAAACATGAAAACGGAACGAGAATTGAGTTTGAAAATAAGTATTCTTATAATGTGAAATATTCAACAAACAACACATGCATTGGTGAATTTACCGTTGAGGTAAACGATAAAGCCAATAAAGATAAGTTCCATATAAAAGCTGTTGTTCTCGGAATATTTACTTATAATCCCGAATCGAAAAAAGAGATTATTCACGTTGAAACATACAAAGAATTGTTCCCTTATGTCAGAACAACGATTTCATCTCTGACGGTCAATGCGGGAATTCCGCCCGTCATTCTTCCGAATTTTGACATTGAATCCCAGAGTATTTACAGATTTGAAAAGAATTGTTAAGTGAGGTAAAAAGATATGGATATTATGGATCTTGCTATGAAAGGCATATGTGCAATAACAAAAAATTACGGTAAGAAGGTTCAGAAAAACGGAACAGCTCCTGAAATTGAAAAGGTGAATCCTGTTGAAATCAAAGGTGCAGGCTACAGAGTCGGTTTCTCAAAAACAGAAATCATGCCCGATTTGAACAGTGGCAAAACATATTGGATTGCAGGTCACGGTTCAGGCCACAAAATGGAAGGCGTTCTTTCTCCCGTTTATGTCAGCGCTGTATGGATTGACTGCGGAAACGAAGAAGGTATGCTTTGGCTCGGCGGCGATATCGTCGGTATGACAAGAGTTGAGGTTAACAAAATCCGTTCCATGATTATGGCATCCGATAAAATCAAGGGTTGCAAATGCATTAACTTCAGTTGTACCCACAGCCATTCGGGTATCGATACTCTCGGCTATTGGGGTAAGCCTAATCTCGTGAGCATTCCCTCCGACGGCAAAGACCCCGAATATATGGATATGCTCATGAATAACGCTGTTAAGGTTGCCGAAGAAGCTTATGCAAACAGAAAAGAAGGCAAGCTTTTCTACGGCGAAATCAAGGTTGAAAACGGTCTTGAAACAAGAAGAGGTTTCCTTGACAGACATGAAATTTTAACAAGATTCCGTTTTGTTCCCGCAGACGGTTCAAAAGATATCTGGATTATGAATTTCGGTGGACATCCCAATTCTCTCGGCGGTTCAAACCGTATGCTCAGCGGTGAATATCCTTATTTCATGCGTGAACAGATTCTTGCAGAAAACGGTGCGGAAGTTCTTTTCGGTATCGGTGCAATCGGTGCAATGGACGTTGCAGAGCTTGATAAGGATGATAACGTTAACTGCATCAAGCTTCAGGCAAAGATGCTTGCTGATGCTGCTCTTAAAATTGATAACGATGTTGAGCTTAACCCCGAAATGAAGTTCATTCAGCAGCCTTTCTGTCTTCCTATTGGAAACTATGTTTTAACTCTTCTTGCAATACGTCATGTTATGAGCTTCAATGCTTATCCTTGCAAGGAAAGCGATATTGGTATTGGAATTATAACGGAAATGACATATATGTCAATCGGCGGAAAGAACATTCTTCTTCTTCCCGGTGAAAGCTTTGTTTCAACCGTTTATGGCGGATATAAGAGCGCAGAAACATCACCCACAGGCAAGGGCGGAGAAATCAATCCCACTCCTCTTGCTGAAATCGCAGACGATCCCAACATGATTGTTTTCGGTGTTTCAAACGATATGACCGGTTATGTTGTGCCTCCCAACGATTTCATTCTTCATCCCACACAGCCTTATCTTAACGGATACAGAGATAAATTTGACCTCAATCATTACCATGAAACAAACTCCATGGGTATCGGCACTCAGAAAACAATTGCAGATGCCTTTGCTGATGTGGTTTCAAGATTTTAAAATATGCTTCAGTTAATTTATGCGGCTGTTATTCTTCTTGCAACATCTCTCGGTGCATTTGTCGGTCTCGGAGGCGGAGTTATAATAAAGCCCGTTCTTGATTTTATCGCTGCTGAACCGAGAATGCAGGTTGATTTTCTTTCGTGCGTTGCGGTTTTTACGATGTCAATTGTTTCAACGCGCAAGCAGATAAAGAATAAAGTTGAGTTTAAGAAGAATATCGTTCTGCTTATCGCAATCGGTTCAATTGCAGGCGGATTTCTCGGAAGTTTTTGCATGGATTGTCTTGAAGGCGTAGCGCCTTCGGATACGGTTCGTTGTATTCAGGCGTTTGTTCTTGCAGTGCTTCTGACTTTTGTTTGTATCTACGTTGCCAAAGACCGCAAATCATTTCATGTTGAGAATAATCTCGCCATCTGTTTTGTCGGTCTTTCACTCGGATTTATCGCATCCTTCCTCGGAATAGGCGGCGGTCCGATTAACGTTGCCGTGCTTACTCTTTTCTTCTCGATGAATGTCAAAGAGTCTGCGGTTTATTCCGTTGCGATTATCTTTTTTTCCCAGCTTTCAAAGCTTGTGACAATGTTTATAACATCAGGAATTGATGTTTATTCTCATCAATGGAAAACCTTGTTGTTTATTCTTCCGGCCGCAATTCTCGGGGGAATAATCGGTTCGGGTTTCAACCGCAAATCAGATGATAAAATCATCAGAAAAGTATTTACCGCTGTGATGGTTGTTCTTGTTGTTCTGAACATTTATAACGGAATCAATTATCTCGTATAGAGAGGGGAACATATGACCCGCCAGGAAATAACACTTTTAAATCTCGGGAAAAATCTTGATGATCTTGCAAATCTTGACCCCAGAGGTTACGGAGTTTGCAAACTGCTTTATAAAGCGGCTGTTGAATATACGAAGAAACCGCTTTGTCTTAATGCGGCAGAGGTGCTTTGCAAATCATTGAAAAAAGATGCAACCGTGTTTGTCTTAACGGGATTTGTTCTGACTCCGTTCAATAAAGCTGAAACCGACGGCGTTATTTCTTCGGTTTTGCTTGCATCTGCTCTTGAAAGAGTTTTTGGTGCGAAATCCGTTATCATCTGCCCCGAAGATGCTGTTAACGCAGTTAAAAAAATGTCGGAACATATCGGTTTTAATCCCGAAACTGTTGTTTTTTCAAAAGATATACCCGAAGCCGAAGAACAGGCAAAATTAATTGCAGATTTATATAATCCCGAAGCTGTTATCAGCATTGAATGTCCGTCTGCCAACAAAAACGGCAGATATCATAATGCGGGCGGTGTTGATGTTACCGCTCTTGAATCAAAAACGGATATTCTTTTTGATGTGCTTGTTAAAAAGGGTGTTCCGAATATTGCAATCGGCGATCTCGGTAACGAAATCGGAATGGGAACAATATCCGACTGCATTGAAAATCATATTCCGTCGGACTGTGAGTGTTGCGGAAAAGGCGGAATAACAGCAAAAACAAAGGCTGATAATATTATAACCGCAACTGTTTCCGATTGGGGCTGTTATGCGCTGATATGTATGCTTGCGTATTTAACGGATAACGCCGATATCATGCATGATTCTTCTTTGCAGGAAGAAATGATGAATATCGCATCTCAAAACGGTCTTATTGATATGACAGGGGAGCATATCCCTGCGATTGACGGCTTCGGCGTTAAAATCACAGGTCTTATTGTTGATTTGATGCGCGAAACAATGTTAAATATAATTAACTGCCACGGTGGATTTGAAAGGCAGTTTGAAATAATTTCAGAACGAAACAAATCAGGTGAACTTATATGATTACTATTAACGAGGCTTTCGGTTACCGAAGAAGCTTCGCCTGCGTTGATTTAGGCGCAATTAAGAATAATTTTGATGAACTCAGAAAATGCATCCCCGAAACAACAAAAACCATGGCAGTTGTTAAGGCGGATGCTTACGGTCACGGTGCAGTTAAGGTTGCAAAAGCGCTTGCAGACAGAGCTGATTATTTTGCCGTTGCAGTTATTGATGAGGCTCTTGAGCTTCGAAAAAACGGTATTAATAACCCCATTCTGATTCTGACTTATACCAGCCCTTATCAGTTTGAAGCGCTTATCAACAACGGCTTTATTCCCACGGTTTACAGTTTCAGCGATGCCAAAAGACTTTCCGATACTGCCGTTAAACTCGGCAAAAAGGTTGTTATTCACATCGCAATTGATACAGGGATGAGCCGAATCGGACTTGCTGATAATGAGGAAAGTGTTGAAATAATCAAGAATATTTCATCTCTTCCCATGGTTGAAATTGAAGGAATCTTCAGCCATTTTGCCTGCGCCGATTGCGAGGACAAAACATGCGCTTTCGGTCAGAAAAAACGTTTTGATGATTTCATTGAAATGCTTGAAAAAGCAGGAATCAATATTCCTCTCAAGCATTTGAATAACAGCGCAGGAACGATTGATTTTGATTTTTCGTATGATATAGTCAGAATAGGTATTGCGCTTTACGGACTTTATCCCTCCGAAGAGGTTGATAAATCAAAGGTGAAGCTGACCCCTGCGATGGAAGTTTTCAGCCATATCATTCATATCAAGGATATCGAAAAAGGTGTGTCCGTCGGTTACGGCCATACTTATACCGCACCCGAAAAAAGAACAATTGCAACTGTTTGTATAGGATATGCCGATGGTTTCAACAGAGCTTTTTCCAACAGAGGCTATGTTCTTGTCAGCGGTAAGAAAGCGCCGATTATCGGCAAGGTTTGTATGGACCAGATTATGGTTGATATAACAGGTATAGAAAATGTTAAGGTCGGAGATTATGCTGTTATCATGGGAAGAAGCGGAGATGAAATTATAACCGCAGAAAAGCTCGGTGAGATGAGCGACAGTTTCAATTATGAAATCATCTGCACCTTTATGCCGCGAACCATAAGAGTTCATTTTGAAAACGGAAAAATCATATAAAAATAATCCCCTCTGAATTTTCAGAGGGGATTGCTGTTATTTAAGGCATGTAAGGATTATCTTCGTATTCGTAATCTTCGGGCATAATCATCGGGCGGAAATAATTGATTGTGTAGTCAATTCCCCACTGACCTTTCTTACCGTGCCAATAACTTGAATGAGGCTCGATTGAAAGCATGCCATTATAATCCTTTGTGTAGAGAATATCCATGGCGGCGCCCCAGTTTATGCAGTCAAGACCTGCAGGCGCATCATCATAAACGTCGCCGTCAAAATAAACGCTGCCTTTAAGGTGGAAATGATAGAATCTGTCGCCCCAATCACGCATTTCTGCAAGATAGTTGCCGTTATTATAAATGCAATGCGAAATATCATATTTGATGCCGAGGTCGGGGAGTGCAGAAAGGACAACTTCCCATACCTTGGGTTCAACAACGAAGTTTTCCCATCTGCAGTTGTAAACAGCAATCTTAACGCCTTTTTCTTTGCCGAATTCAATGAGTTTTCCGAGATAGTCAATTGCAATATTGCAGTTTTCATAAAAACTCTTACCGTCAACATAGTTAACACCGCAGTTATAAACGGGGCATCCGATGACAGATGCGGCGGTGATAACATTTTTATCAGCCTGCAAAGCTTCGGGAATGATTTCGCCGTTTTCGTCAATTCTTGTCATGCCCCATCTTCCCATTGAACCGACAGGAATGCCGTATTTATCGCTGTAACCTTTGATTTCGTTTGCTTTTGCAAGGAATTCTTCGGAGTCATAATTGTAGTTTACGCAGAATTCAACTGCATCAAGACCTTTGTCTTTTACATACTTGAAACAGCCTTCATCCCATCCGTTGATAATACCGAGTTTCATTTTTTAACATCCTTTCTTAAGATAAACAGTATTCTTTTCAAGCAATTCAATCGGTCTGTAAGAAAGCTTTGCTTTTCTTAAACCTTCATCACCGCTGTCATCTTCACGATTTATATATTTTATTTCATCGCTCTGTGCATACATTTTCAAGAACTGATTTGTTACCATCTGATATGCACCGTGATATGAAATATCTGCTTTTTCGATGTGACAGATAAGTGTATCGCCGATTATTTCTCCAACGGAATAACCGATGATTTTTCCGTCAACCTTCAATGCACCGCCGAGCAGACCGTATTCCTCATAATTTTCAAGGACATCAATGCATCTTTCAAGTTCATAATTTGCAATTTCGTTCTTTTCGGAATTAAAGGAAAAGTTCTTTGTGAATTCAATAAGTTCAGCAACAATATCATTTGTTATCGGAATAAATTCAAAATCTTTATATAACTTGAGAAATTTGTTGATGTGATTTCTCGGTGTGCTGTATTTCTTGCCCGAAAGATTCATCAGAGCATCTTTATCATAGATATAGTCAAACATATCTCTGTCAGGTTCAACAACGCAATAGCTGTATCTTCTCAAAAGAACGGGAAGCTCATTTTTATTGACCGAACACATAATACAGGCGATATTGTTTTCTTCGCAATATTCATCAATAGCATCAAGTCCGCCCTGAATATTCTTCCCGATAGGAAATGAAAAGCAGTTTTTGTTTTTGAATTTTGATAAAAATATCAGTGTTCCGTCGGTTACTGCATAATAATTATCATAGTATTCATGCCACATGATGATTGTTCCCACAGACCTGTCACATTGTCTTGACGGATAAGCATTCAGATATGCTTTTAAAAGCATATAATCTTCTCTTTCAATTTTTTTGAAATTCAACATACTGCACCTTTTGAATGAATTTATTTCTAAATTATAGCATTTCGTAAATGAAAAGTAAATATTAAAGAAATTAAAATTATTGTTGCATATATTATATACTTCTGTTATAGTAGAGATGTATATATTTTAAAAGAGGTGAAGATATGTCGTTGCCCTATAAACTCAAAAACCATCTTTGCAGATTCAGCAGTTTTTATAAGCTTGGCGATGAGAATATACCCGCAGAGCTTATGAGTTTTGTCAATGAAAAACCTGACCTTACCGATTTCCCGTATCCGCTTCCTTCAAAGAAGAGCGATTATACTTGTTTTGCAAAAACAGGTGATATTGAATGGTACGGCGCATCGAACGGTCTTACAAGATTTGATAAGAACGCAGAGCGTGAAGAAGATATTGTTATGTATTTCAGTGCAAACAGAGATTTGCTTGACAACAATGTCAAGGCAATCATGCCTGACGGTGAAAATATCTGGGTTCTTACCGAAACAGGTGTTACATATATTGAAATGCGTCAGATGAGCATGGAAGAAAAGGCTGATGTTCTTCTTGAAGAATCAGTTAAATATGTTAACCGCAGATGGATGTTTGCCCAGAAATATCTTACAGAAGGCAGAAAGCTTGATTCAATTCTTCCTTACGGAGCTTCCGATAACGACGGCAGTTTTACGGGCGGATTCTCAATCGGTGAAATTCTCAGATATGCAACTTACAAAAGAGAAAAAGGCGAATTTCATGCTGATACTTTAAAGGCGAGATTTATCGCAACAAAGGCTGTTGAAGCATGCCTTCTTCTTCTCCATATTTCTTGCAGAGGCGACGGATTTGTTGCAAGAAGTTATCACACCCCTGATGAGCCTGCTCCTGATGACGGATTGTTTTTCAGAATCAATAACGGAAAAGCCTATGTAGTTGAAACAACATTTTCAAAAGAAAAAAATATTGTAGGCTATGAAATCGACGCAAGTGCACCTGTTCCCGAAAGACTTGCAAAGCTTTATACCGATCTTGGTTTTACAATTGACGGTATTGTTTATAAAGCAGACACAAGCAGTGATGAAATAACTCATCATTTCATGAATCTTCTCTTTGCTCATGAATATCTCGCTTGTGATGATCCTGAACTTGACGAGCTTATTATTTCTTCCGTAAAAACTCTCATGAATCATATCATTGACAACGGATATGAGCTTCGTGATTTTACAGGTGAACCCACAACATGGGCAAAATGGAACGTTCCTTATTTCAATTCCGAGTTCGGTTGGGTTGACGGTGCGCTCAACTCCGCAGAGCTTCTTATGTATCATCTTGTAACAATGAAAATTACAGGTGAAGAGGGCAAATGGCGTGAAAGCTATGACCGTCTTGTCAATGACCTCGGATATGCAGATATGACCGAACAGCATTTTGACCGTCTTTATCAGGCATCGCTCTCAATGAATTTCGATTATCCCGAAGATATCATGTACGGCGACCATATGCTCGCAACTCTTTCTTTCTGGGGTCTTTGCCTTCTTGAAAAAGACGAAACTCTCCTCAAGAAATACCGCAAAGGATTCAAGGCGTGGAGAAGTTCAATGGCAAGAGAACATAATCCGGGTTATGATCTTCCCTATTTCGTTGCTTGTCCCGATGAAAAGCCTGACCTCGATAAGCTTGCAGGCTGGTTCTACAGAACAAATGCAAGCCGTCTTGCTGCAGGCGTAAGTATGGTCGGCAGACACGATATTCCCGTTAAAACATTAAGACTCGGCAAGAAAGAAATTTCCGTTCAGATGCCTCCCGATGAAACATTTATCGCAAAATATGACCGTGACCCCGTTGAATATAAGAATGAAGATTCAGGCGGTATTATGTGCGTTGAAAACTGCTATGTTTATACCTTTGCATATTGGGTTGGCAGATTTTACGGATTCTTTGAATAATGAGGTGCGACCATGAATAATAAAATACATATTATCGGAAATGCCCACCTTGACCCCATCTGGCTCTGGAGATGGCAGGAGGGATGCGGTGAAGTGCTTCAGACATTCAGAAGCGCTGTTGACCGCCTTAAAGAATATAAAGGACTTGTTTTTACCTGTTCTTCCGCTTCATATTATAAGTGGGTTGAAGAAATCGATCCCGAACTTTTTGAAGAAATCAGAAAGCTCGTAAAGAAAGGCAGATGGGTGCCCGTCAACGGTTGGTGGGTTCAGCCCGACTGCAATATGCCTTCGGCAGAAAGCTTTGCCCGTCAGGCGCTTTACAGCCAGCTTTATTATTATGAAAAATTCGGCGAAATCTGCAAAACAGGTTATAATGTTGATTCATTCGGACATAACGCAATGATGCCCCAACTTCTCAATAAGGGAGGTATGCGTTACTATGTTATGATGAGACCCGGAATGCATGAAAACGCTGAAATTCCTGAAAATCTGTTCTGGTGGGACAGCCCCGACGGTTCAAGAGTTCTGACCTACAGAATCCATGATTGTTACTGTGTAAACGGTAAGAACGGTATTGATAATGAACTTCTCAATCTTCGTGAAAGAGTTGAAAATACAGGCCATGGAATGATGATGTTCTTCGGTGTCGGTAACCACGGCGGCGGACCCACAAAGGGCGACCTTGATTATCTGCGTGAGCTTAAAGAAAACGGATATGAAGAACTTGAATATTCTTCACCTGATGATTATTTTGCAGAAATGTGCGCTGATAAAAACCTCAATCTTCCCGTATGGAATGATGAGCTTCAGCATCATGCAAGCGGATGCTATTCTGCAACATCAATGGTAAAACAGCTTAACAGAAAAGCTGAATACTGGCTTGCGAATGCAGAAAAATGGAACACAGTATGCGGAAAGATTTCCGACCTTCCCAAGGCTACCGAGGAATTCGGTAAGGCATGGCAGGAGGTGTGCTTCAACCAGTTCCATGATATTCTTTGCGGATGTTCAATCATGGAAGCATATGATGATGTGCGTGACTCAATGGGTTATGCAATGAAAATTGCCGCAAACGAAGAAAACAAAGCGATGCTTAAAATCGCAGGTATGGTTGACACATGGCTTGACGGCGTTTCGGACAGCGTTGCTTCAGAAGTTCGTCACCATTGCAGAAATCTTAAATTCCCCAGACCTGTTATTGTTTTCAACCCCAACTCATTCGATGTTGAAACTCCTGTGAGAACATATCATCCTTCGAGAAAAGTTGAAAACAGCGAAGGTCAGGATGTCAGATTCCAGAATGTCCGTTCATCCCGTTCGAACGATTCACATAAGGATACCGTTTTCTTTGCAAAAGTTCCCGCTATGGGTTATGCAACCTATTGGCTGTGGCATGAAGATTCCGAATATTGCGAAGATCTTCAAAACAATAAAAGCGATGTTGTTGCAGACGGTCTTACTCTTGAAAATAAATATCTCAAAGTTATATTCGACGATAAAACAGGCGGAATAAAGAGCCTTGTTTCAAAGGAAGACGGAACAGAATATGTCGGAGGCGAATTCTGCGTTCCCACTATCGTTGATAACTCCGAACCCGATACATGGGCTCATAATATCTTTAAATTTGATAAAGAAATTGCAAAGATGGAGCTTAAGTCAATCGAGGTTGTTGAGTGCGGTGCGGCAAGAGCAGTTATGCGTGTTAAACATATTTATAACGGTTCATATCTTGCTCAGGATTATATCCTTGCATCCGAAAGCAAGCATCTCCGTGTCAAGTGCAGAATTCTTTGGCAGGAACCCCTGACAATTCTTAAAATGCCCGTTACGGTTGACGGCGAAAATCCGATTTCAACCTATGAAATTCCTGCAGGTTTCATTAAGAGACCCTGCAATGGCGAAGAAGAGCCTGCTCTCACATGGGGCGATGTTACTGCAGGTAATAAGGGCGTTGCTCTTATCAGCGATGCAAAGTACAGCTATGACTGTCCCGGTAACACTCTGAGACTTACCATGCTTCGTAACTGCATTTTTGCAGACCATTATTCCGACAGACCCGATGCCGATTTCAGCTATACCGATGAAGGCCTTCACCGCTTTGAATATGCGGTTTATCCTCATAACGGCGATGCGGAAAACAGCGGTGTTCAGAGAATTGCGGCACTTCTCAACTCCAAACCCGTTGCAATTCCCGTCGGTTACCATAAGGGAACTCTTCCTCAGAACAAAGGATTCATTAAGGTCAACAAAGAAAATGTTCGCCTTGATGCATTCAAATTCTGTGAAGACGGCTCAGGCGATGTCGTTATGCGTTTCTGCGAAACAGACGGAAAGTATGTCAGAGCCGCTATTGTGTGCGATATCGCAGATGCAGGATTCTATGCCGATTTCAATCCTTTTGAAATCAAGGTGTTCAGAATCAACGCAGAAGGTTATGTAACCGAAACAGACTTCCTTGAAGGCGTAGTCAACGATTAATATTTATAAATTTAACCCGAATTCTCACGAGTTCGGGTTATTTTAAAAAGGCGGTAATATTATGTCATGGATATGGCTTGATGAAAAAAATTATCCCGAATTTCAGCGAAATGCTTATAACATACTTTATGATTGTTCAAACAAGGAATCCGAAGAATTTAAATATTGCGTTGTTGACTTTAATAATGATTTTAAATTTGATAAGAAAATTAAATCATTTGAATTTTCCGTCAGCGCCGATAATTGCTATATTCTTCACATAAATCATAATCTTATCGGTATAGGTCCCGCTTTGCCGGGCGGTGATTTCCTTTGCACAGGTAAAACACCCAAGCATTATGCTGACAGATATGAACTTGATTTCTGCTTGGATAATACCGATAAACTTGTTTTTAATGCAAAAGTAAGACTGCAACCTGAAATGTGTTGCGATTATTCAAGAGGTCACGGTGGTTTTTATCTTTCAGGAACTGTATATTTTGTTGACGGCACAACCGAGGATATCGAAACTGATTCATCATGGCTTGCGAACCCTGATAAATCTTATAACGGATTTTTAAGCTATGATTCGAGTCTTAAAGAAAGTCTGAATTTATTTAATGCTTGTGAAACGGATGATATATGGAATTTTGAAGATTCTTATATTCCTTCGAGAACATTTAACAAGATATTTGAAAAGACTGTTGAGGTTGGTGCTGGAAAAACCGAAACTTTTGAGTTTGAGCTTGATAAAATCTACGGCGTTTATCCTGTTGTCAGTTCGCATGGTATGTGCAACATCGCGCTGAAAACATGCGAGCTTAAAGGACAGACTGAAACAGAAGAGAAGATTGTCTTCAACTGCAACGGCGGTGAATATTATTCTTTCAGAATGCACAGTGCGGGCATGGTAACTCTTGTTATTGAAAATACCAATGGCATAGAAATAAAAGTTACCTTATCGCTTATTGCACCGTGGTATCCGATTGAAAAAGAAGGTTCTTTTGTTACGAGCAATGACGGACTTAACAAAGTTTACGATGTTTGTAAACATACACTTAAAATCTGCCGTCAGTCTTTGCATCTTGACAGCACAAAACATCAGGAACTTCTTGCTTGCACGGGCGACTATAACATTGAAAGCCTTATGACATTGTTCTGCTTCGGTGATATGCGTCTTGCAGAGTTTGATTTGATGAGAACTGCCGATTGGCTTTGCGCAAATAACGGCGTTATGTTCCATACAACCTACAGTCTTATATGGGTTCAGATGCTTCGTGATGTCTATATGATAACAGGCAGAAAAGAAGTTCTGAATTATTGCGAAAAAGCTCTCGGAAAGCTTCTTGACAGATTTGATACATATAAAGACGGCGGTGAAATAATCGAAAATCCGCCCGATTTCATGTTTGTTGACTGGACTGTTATTGACGGTTTTTCGATGCACCATCCTCCCAAAGCACTTGGGCAGACCGTTCTCAATGCTTTTTACTATAATGCGCTTGTCAATGCATCGGATATTTACTCATTCCTCGGTAAAAACGATATTTCCGATGAAATGAAAATCAAAGCAGAAAAATTTAAACCTGAATTCAATAACGTTTTCTTTGATGATGAGAAAAAGCTTTATTTTGACGGACTCGGAACTCCTTATGGCGGTGAAAAGCATTATCATCCCGCAAACGTCAATAAAAAGTATTTTTCAAAATATCCGAATATTCTCGCTTCTCTTTTCGGACTTGCAGATGAAGAACTTGCAAAGGATATTCTTGAAAGAATTATTTTCGATGATGAACTCCAGGATATTCAGCCGTATTTCATGCATTATATGCTTAACGCAATCCGTAAGTATGATTTATTTGATAAATACGGAATGAAGCTTCTTGAAAGATGGGTTCCCGTTGTTGAAGAATGCGACAAGGGTCTTGTAGAGGGATGGATTGCACCCGAAGAAGGCTATTCTTTCGACCATTCCCATGCCTGGGGCGGAACTCCTGCATATCAGATTCCTATGGCTCTTACAGGATTTGAAATTCTTGAACCGGGTATGAAAAAACTGAAATTTAACCCTAATCTTTACGGTCTTGAATATGCAAAAATCAGCATTCCGACCGAATACGGAATGATTGATATCGATTTGAATAAAAATAAAAAGGCTGTCATTAATGCACCCGACTGCATAGAAATTATCAGAGGTGATTGATTTGCAAATCTTAAAAGGTCTGAAACCTGAAAAAGTGTTTGAATATTTTGAAGCAATTTCCGCAATTCCGAGAGGGTCGGGGAATACCGATAAAATAAGGGACTACTGCGCCGATTTTGCGAAGAAAAGAAACCTTAAATATATCTGCGATGATTCGGGCAATATCATAATTTTCAAAGATGCGGTGAACAGCAAATCAACCGAACCCGTTATAATACAGGGCCATCTCGATATGGTGTGGGAAAAGAATGATGATTGCAATATTAATTTTGAAACCGACGGTCTTGAACTTTGTGTTGACGGAGATTTTATCTTTGCCAAAGGAACAACTCTCGGCGGTGACGACGGAATTGCCGTTGCAATGGGTCTTGCGCTTCTTGACAGCAATGAAATTAGTCATCCGCCCCTTGAAGTTGTTTTTACATCCGATGAAGAAGTCGGAATGACAGGCGCAAACGGAATTGATTGTTCCGTTCTTAAAGGTAAACGCATGATTAATCTTGACTCCGAAGCCGAGGGAACTTTATGGGTCAGCTGTGCCGGCGGTGTCAGAGCAGAAATCGGATTGAATGTTGAATATACCGAAAATATTAATCCTGTTTATGAAATTAATATTTCCGAGCTTCACGGCGGTCATTCGGGAGCTGAAATTCATAACGGTTACCGCAATTCAAACAAAGTCACGGGTGAACTTCTTGCAAGGCTGAAAAAAGAAACTGATTTCAATATCATTGATATCGGCGGAGGTACGGCTGACAATGCGATAACCCGTTCATCATTCTGCATTGTTTCATCTGCAGACGATGTTATTTCTGCAGTAAATAAAATTGCCGTTGATATATGCAACGGAATCAAGGATACCGATCCCGACGCTGAGATTTCAATCAAGGAAATTGAAAATGCGAAAAATTGCATGACCGACGAATCAACAAGAGCTGTTATTTCAGTTCTTAACGAGCTGCCGAGCGGTGTTATTGCAATGAGCAAGGAAATGGAAGGACTTGTTGAAACTTCGCTGAACCTCGGTATTATGAAGCATTCCGACGGTATATTCAATTGCAGTTTTTCTGTCAGAAGCGGTGTTGACGGCGAAAAGGATAAGTTATGCGACAGACTTGAGGATATAGCCGAAAAACATTCTGCAACAATCAGATTCCGCTGTCCGTATCCTGCATGGGAATATAAAAAAGATTCCGCTTTGCGTGATATGATGGCTGGTATTTATAAGAATATGTTCGGGAAAGAAATGACTGTTACAGCTATCCATGCAGGTCTTGAATGCGGACTTTTCTGCGGTAAAATCAAAGGGCTTGACTGCGTTTCTTTCGGTCCTGATATTTTTGATATCCATACTCCTTGTGAAAAGCTGAGTGTTTCTTCAACGGAGAGAACATGGAATTATCTTTTGAAAGTCCTTGAAAAACTCTGATATCGCAAACCGAAATCAGTCTGTTAAAGCTTAAAAAGAAATTAATGATTTCACTTGCATACAGAATAAAAATATATCCCTTTACAGAGTATATCGGGAGCAAAAAATAAACCATTATAACGCATAAAAAAGAATCGATGATATTGTAACGCATGGAATAAATCTGAAGGTCAAGACCTTTGAGAAATCCGTCAGTTACTGTGTCGAGATACATTATCGGAACAAGCGGTGCAAGTATTCTTATATACTTCACCGCTTCGTCTGATTTATAAACAATTTCAGAAAGTGCAGGTGCAAATGCATAGCAGAAAACGGCGCAAATAACAGAATAGATAAGTGTTCTTTTCAAAGTTCTTGTTGCTGAACGGTTTATTCCTTCTCGGTCTCCGATTTCGTTTCTTCCGGCTATTTCGGGAATGAGAAGTGCAGAGAACGATGTTATGATTGCACATGGATATAAAATAAGAGGCATAGCCATGGCGTGAATGTTTCCGTAGGCTGCCAAAGCATTTTTACTGTCAGAACCTGATTTTTCAAAACCTTTCGGAATCATAAGATGCTCGGTTGTCAATAAAATGCTTCTTGCGCAAGAACCTGCCGCATCCGGAAGGGCAATGCGCAAAAATTTGTAAATTGCCATCGATGTCTTATTGCTCTTTTCGGAATCGGTTAACTTTTTCAGAATCATCGAAAGAGAACATGAAATCATTTCTGCTGCCGTCATCCCGATAACAATTGCAGCAACGGAATCTGTTGTTTTGCCGAGCAGAAAAACGGTGATTATAATTTTTGAACATTGTTCGAGCATTTGTATGAATGAAAATTGAGGAACTTTTTCGATTGCCGTAAAATATCCTCCGAGAGCAGATGATATTGAAACAAACGGAAGACTCATCGATAGAATTCTTAATGGTTGAGAGGTATCGATGTTTCCTATCCATGTTTCGGATATGAAATCCGAGAAAACAAGAAGAACCAATCCGATTATCGAGCCGATAAACCCTGCATAAACAATGCAGATGATGAGCGACTTTCTTATGTCATGATTTTTTCGGGTGTTGATTTCAACGGTGATTCTTGTTGTTGCGAGTTTGATGCCCGCGCTTGAAAATGTAACGGCGAGCGAATAAACGCTCATAACAAGCTGAAAAAGACCTATTCCCGAAGAACCTATTCTGTTAGTCAGATAAGCGTTGAATGCAACGCTTACCGAACGCATTATCAGATTTACGGCGGTCATGATTATGGTATGTTTTATAATTTTGCTTGTTTTTTTCATTATTTCACCTTGCAGGAAAATTTTGATGTGTTATAATAAAATAAAGGAGATGATATTGTTGAAAACTGTTTTAAAATTTATTTCGGTATTTCTTGTTGTTTCAATTGTTATGGGGTTTGCGCCTTTGGCATTCGCAACGGAGGAAGGAGTTCCCGAAATGAAGGAATATGGGTTTGTTGACTGCGGAGATGTTAAAATCGAATACGGAATTTACGGCGATATGAATGCAGAGGCCCTTCTTTTGTTGCCTCCGAACGGCGGAGATATGCACAGCCTTGATGACAGTATTCTTCCCGAAATGTCGAAACACTTTAAGGTTATAACCGTTTCTCCCAGAGGCACGGGTAATTCAGGCTGGAAAGAAGGAACAATGAACTTTGAAACCATGGCCGAAGACCTTGTGAAGCTTCTTGATTTCCTCGGTGTTGATAAAACTCATATCTTTGGATTCAGCGACGGCGGTAATCTCGGTTTTGTTTTCACTCTTGCACATCAGGACAGAGTGAAATCTCTTGTTGTTATGGGTTCAAACATCAACACTTTGGGAACAAATACTTTCGACCAGATTCAGATAACATATCAGTATATTGTTCTTTGTGTTGAAGCATGGATGAAAGGTGATGAGGAAACAAAAATCCGCAGAGATATCAAGGGTATGATGGTTGGTCAGCCGAGCCTGACATTCAAGGATATTTCTGAAATCAAAGTTCCTGTTCTGAATATTTTCGGCGAGCATGATATGATTCAGCGCTGGCATTCGAAAAAGATAACCCGTTCAATTGAAGGTGCACAGGAGCTTATGGTTATCGGCGGAGGACACAGCACTTGCTTTGAATTTACCGATACCGTTATCAACCCTGCATTGCTTGATTTTTACGGTATTGATGCATAAAAAATATATTGACAATATTATTGATATATGATAAAATAATTCAAATTTTATATCAAAGGTTTTGACGGGGAGGACGGCATAAGGTGCGTTCTCAGAGAGTCGGCGGTTGGTGAGAGCCGATGAACAGCGTGTGCAAGTTGTAGCCCCCGAGCCGAAGGGAAGAAAGCGTTTTGTAAGTAGAACCCTTCCGTGATTGCTACGTTAGTGCATAGGGCTTGTCAGAGCCCAAAGAGTGGCGCAGTTGCGCAATTTGAGTGGTACCGCGGGTAGAATTTATACTCGTCTCATTGATTATTATCTGTGAGGCGGGTTTTTTATTTGCCTTACAAAAAAGAAAGGATGATTTCTTATGGCAAAAGAGCTTGCCAAGCAGTACGATCCCAAAAACGTTGAGGACCGTATTTATGACTATTGGCTTAAGGGAAAATATTTCCATGCCAAGGTTGAAAATGATAAAAAACCTTATACAATTGTTATTCCTCCTCCCAACATCACGGGTCAGCTTCATATGGGTCATGCTCTTGATAATACTCTTCAGGATATCCTTATCCGTTGGAGAAGAATGCAGGGATTTGATACCCTTTGGCTTCCCGGAACAGACCACGCTTCAATTGCAACAGAAGCAAAGATTGTTGAAGCAATGAAGGCTGACGGTCTCACAAAGGATGACCTCGGAAGAGAAGGTTTCCTTGTTCGCGCATGGGACTGGAAAGAAAAATACGGCGGACGTATTATTGAACAGCTCAAGAAACTCGGTTCTTCATGTGACTGGGACAGAGAAAGATTTACTCTTGATGAAGGCTGCAGCAAGGCTGTTCGTGAAGTTTTCGTAAGACTTTATGAAAAAGACCTTATTTACAGAGGCAACAGAATGGTTAACTGGTGCCCTTACTGCACAACTTCAATTTCCGATGCAGAAGTTGAATACAGCGAGCAGGACAGCAATTTCTGGCATTTGCTTTATACCGTTAAGGAGACAGGCGAACAGCTTGAACTTGCAACAACACGTCCCGAAACAATGCTCGGCGATACTGCAGTTGCAATTAATGCAGAGGATGAAAGATATGCTCATCTTCACGGCTGCCACGTTATTCTTCCTCTTCTTAACAAGGAAATTCCCATCGTTTGCGATGAACACGCAGATATGACAAAGGGAACAGGTGTTGTTAAAATCACTCCTGCCCATGACCCCAATGACTTCGAAGTTGGTTTAAGACATAATCTTCCCATGGTAAGAACATTTACCTATGACGGATATATGACAGGCGCAGCAGATAAGGCAGAATATGATGCACTTGTTGCAAGCGGCAAGGCTGCTCCCGATGAACCCGAAGTTCTCGATTGCGGAAAATACGCAGGCATGACAACACTTGACGCAAGAAAAGCAATTCTTGCTGACCTTGAAGCCGGCGGATACATCAAATATATTGAACCCATCAAGCATGAAGTAGGAACTTGCTACCGTTGCCACACAAGCATTGAACCCATGGTTTCAAAGCAGTGGTTCGTACGCATGGAACCCCTTGCAAAGCCTGCTGTTGAAGCTGTTGAAAAGGGCGAAACAGTTTTCGTTCCCGAACGCTTCACAAAGAACTATATGAACTGGATGAGAAACACCCGTGACTGGTGTATTTCACGTCAGCTCTGGTGGGGTCACCGTATTCCTGCATGGTACTGCGCAGACTGCGGTGCAACAATGGTTTCAAAAACAGATATTGATGTTTGTCCTCATTGTGCAAGCAAGAATGTTGCTCAGGATGAAGACACTCTTGATACATGGTTCTCATCAGCTCTCTGGCCGTTCTCAACACTCGGCTGGCCCGAAGAAACAACAGACCTTAAGCGTTATTATCCCACAAGCACACTTGTTACAGGCTATGATATCATCGGTTTCTGGGTAAGCCGTATGATATTCTCGGCTCTTGAATATACTGGTCAGGTGCCCTTTGATACCGTTCTTATCCACGGTCTTGTAAGAGATGCTCTCGGCAGAAAGATGTCAAAATCTCTCGGTAACGGTATTGATCCTCTTGAAATTATTGATCAGTACGGTGCTGACGCTCTCAGACTTACTCTTGCAACAGGTAACAGCCCCGGAAACGATATGCGTTTCTCCGATGAAAAGGTAAGCGCAAGCCGTAACTTTGCAAACAAGCTCTGGAACGCATCGAGATTCATTCTTATGAATATCGGTGATGATGAAATTCCTTGCGAACTTCCCGCTGAACTCGCTCTTGAGGATAAGTGGGTAATCAGCCTTGTAAATAAACTTGCCAAGGAAGTAACAGACAACCTTGAAAAGTTTGAACTCGGTATTGCTATTGCAAAGCTTTACGATTTCATCTGGGATGTATTCTGTGACTGGTATATTGAAATTGCAAAAATCCGTCTCCAGAAGGGCGGAGAAGAAGCTCAGGGTGCAAAGCAGGTTCTTGTTTGGGTTATGGATAAGATTCTCAAGCTTCTTCATCCCTTCATGCCTTTCATCACCGAAGAAATCTGGCAGACAATTCCCCACGACGGTGAATCAATCATGATTTCCGCATGGCCTGAATTCGATGAAGCTCTTTCATTTACAGCTGATGAAGCTGAAATGGAAAGAATCATGACCGCTGTTCGTGCAATCCGTAACCGCAGAGCAGAAATGAATGTTCCTCCCTCAAAGAAGGCAAAGGTTTATATTGCAACTGCTCATAAGGCAACATTTGAACTTGGCGGCGTGTTTATGCAGAAGCTTGCAAGCGCTTCCGATGTTGAAATTGCTGATGCATTTGAAATCGACGGTGCTGTTTGCATCGTTACTCAGGATGCAAAGATTTATATTCCTATGGGTGAGCTTGTTGATTTTGAAGCTGAAAAAGCAAGACTCAACAAGGAACTTGCCGCAGTACAGAAAGATCTTGACTTTGTAAACAATAAGCTTTCAAATGAAAACTTTGTTGCAAAGGCTCCCGCAAACGTTGTTTCAGCTCAGCGTGAGCAGGCTGCAAAGTATGCGGAAAAGATTGCGATGCTCAAAGAAAGTATTGCGAAATTAGGCTAATATTTATTTGACCCCGAAGGTTTTCTTCGGGGTCTTGAATCAGGTGGTATTATGAATTGTAATGAAGCAATCGAATATATCCATTCTCTTGAAAAATTCGGAATAAATCCCGGTCTTGAAAGAATCCGTGCTCTCTGTAATCTCCTTGGTAATCCTCAGAAAAAATTGAAAGTTATCCATGTTGCAGGCACAAACGGCAAGGGTTCAACCTCAACCATGATTTGCAATATACTCCGCAAAAGCGGATTTAATACGGGTTTGTTTATTTCTCCTTATGTAACCGATTTCAGAGAAAGAATTCAGTATAACGGCAACATGATTGATAAATATGACCTTGCAGAATGTGTTGAAAAGGTCAAAACTGCAATTGATGTGCTCAATGAATCGGGAATTCAGCCGACTGAATTTGAAGCCTTGACGGCTGCCGCATTTGTCTATTTTGAAATGAAAAAATGTGATTTTGTCGTGCTTGAAGTAGGGCTCGGAGGAAGACTTGATTCAACCAATGTTATCGAAGCTCCGTATGTCAGCGTTATAACGAGTATTTCTCTTGACCATACGGCAATTCTCGGGGAAACAATTGAAGAAATTGCCGGTGAAAAATGCGGAATAATCAAATTCGGTGCGGAAACGGTTTTATATCCGTTCCAGGATGAAAAGGTTTATCCGATTGTTAAAAAGATATGTGCAGATAAGTGCAACGAGCTTAAAATTCCGGATGTTAGTAAACTCCGTGTCATAGAAGAAAAACTTGAAGGTACTCTTGCTGAATATGACGGTGTGGAATTTTTGCTTCCGCTTGCAGGCAAGCATATGATTTATAATGCTTGCACGGCGATTGAAGCTGTCCGTTCTCTTTCGAGACTTGCGATTAATATTTCCGATAAAGCAATTAAAGACGGAATAGCTATATCTGTTATGCCCGCAAGAATGGAACTTATAAAAAAACACCCTGTTATTATCCTTGACGGAGGACATAACGAAGGGTGTGCACTTGCTCTTTCGGAATTCATAAATAAACATCTTTCAGGCAAAAGAATAATTATGGTTTCGTCAATGATGGCAGATAAAGATTATATGTCTTATCTTTCAATTGTTGCACCTCTTGCCGATGTTTTTA
This sequence comes from Acutalibacteraceae bacterium, assembly GCA_045631105.1. Lineage (GTDB taxonomy): Bacteria > Bacillota > Clostridia > Oscillospirales > Acutalibacteraceae > CAG-177. The sequence goes on along the minus strand of JAZQTZ010000005.1, from coordinate 12,012 downwards.
TTGCAACAAGAGTTGATATGCTGCGTGCTTTGCCGAGCGGAGAGTTAATGCTGAGCGCATCGGAATATTGCAAGAATTGTCATGACATTTCCGTTCCGTCAAAGGCGATAACCGCTGCAAGAAATATTATGCAGCCCGATGATGTTCTGATTGTATGCGGTTCATTCTATCTTGCAGGAGAAATAAGAGATAATCTTATGAATTTTTAACAGCTTCAACAATTCAACAAAATTTTTATCAGAAATCCTTTATCCTTTCGGATAAGGGATTTTTTTAATGCAAAGGAGTGGAAAAATGGCAATAAAAATAACATCAACGCCTGTCAGACTTACGATATCTTTGAGCGGTGAAATTGACCATCATAATGCCGCCGTTCTTCGCCTGGAAGCGGATGAGGCGATTCAGCGAAGCCTTACACCGACGGTGAGCCTTGATTTCGCTGATGTAACTTTTATGGACAGCTCGGGAATCGGTTTTGTTCTCGGAAGATACAGAATAGCCGAAAGTTACGGCGGAAGCATCGAGGTTATCAATCTTTCGCAAAGAATTTATATGATGATGAAACTTGCAGGACTTGAAAAGCTTATGAAACTGAAAATGAAAGGATAAAAAAATGAAAGCACTTAACGAAATGAAACTTCAGATTGAAAGCCGTTCGGTCAATGAAGCATTTGCCCGATCAGTTGTTGCCGCATTTGCAGCACAGCTTGACCCGAATGTTGAAGAAATATCAGATATCAAAACAGCGGTAAGCGAAGCGGTAACCAATTGTATCGTTCATGCATATCCGGATTCTGTCGGAAAGATTTACATATGGGCAGGTATCTATGAAAACGGAATGTTTAAAGTGAAAATAAAAGATCGGGGTTGCGGAATTGAAAATATAAAACAGGCAATGGAGCCTCTTTTCACAACTCTCGGAGGAGAAAGAGCAGGTCTCGGTTTTGCGGTTATGGAAAGTTTTTGTGATAAAATCCGTGTTTCTTCAAAACCCGGCAGAGGAACAACAGTTACGCTTGAAAAAGCGCTGAAAGGTCGGAATGGCGGTGATGATTGAACTCGAAAACCGAAACAAAATAGTTGAAAACAATCTTGGACTGGTTCATTCCTGCGCGAACAGATTCAAGGGCAGGGGAGTTGAATATGACGATTTGTTTCAGGCAGGCTGTGTTGGTTTGATAAAGGCGGCTGATAATTTTGATGAATCGAGAGGTTTTTCTTTTTCTACCTATGCAGTGCCGGTTATTCTCGGGGAAATAAAGAGAATATTCCGAGACGGCGGAACAGTCAAAATAGGCAGAGCATTAAAAGAAAAATCAAGATTTGCAATGAAGAAAAAAGAAGAAACAGCGTTGTTGCTCGGAAGAGAACCGACTGTCGGAGAACTTTCTGAAATTCTTGGAACGGATGTTGCGGAAACTGCTATGCTTCTGAATGCTTCAATGCCCGCTGTTTCTTTAACGTCGGGAGATGATGGCGAAAATCAGCTTGATATTCCTGTTGATTCGCCTGAAAAAGAAATATCCGATTTTCTTGGTTTGAGACAGGTTATATTCTCTCTTGAAGAACGTGATAAAAGTATCATTGAACTTCGATACTACAAAGGCTTCACTCAACAGAAAACTGCTGATTTGCTGGGGATGACTCAGGTTCAGGTTTCACGCCGTGAAAAAACAATACTCGGATTTATTCGAAAAAAATTATCTTAATAGCATTGACAAAAAATAAATGTAATATTAAACTTAAAGCGGCAGTAAAATGCCGCTTATTTTAATAAAGAGGTAATGTGATTATGATTAAAACTATTCCCGACGGTGTATACCCAACAATGATAACTCCTTTTACGGATGATAACAAAATTGATTATAACGGTGTTCTCGGCATTCTCGATTTCTATCAGAAAAACGGCGTTGACGGTATTTTTGCTATCTGCCAGTCAAGTGAAATTTTCTTCCTTTCTTTTGAAGAAAGACTCGAACTTCTTAAGTTCATAATGAAAAATAAACCTGACGGAATGAGCGTTGTTGCATCGGGACATACAGCAGATGACCTTGATACACAGATTTATGAAGCAAACGCTTTTATAAATGAAGGCATCGATGCATATGTATTTATTGCAAACCGTTTTGCAAAGCAGGATGAGGATGATTCCGTGTTCCTCAGAAATTATGAGAAAATGGTTTCTTCAATTCCTGAAGTAGGTCTTGGTGTTTATGAATGCCCTTATCCCTATAAGCGTCTTATGGCACCCGAAACTTTAAGACAGTGCGCTCTTGACGGTAGACTTAAATTCCTTAAAGATACTTGCTGCCGTATTGCTGATATCGAAGCAAAACTCAAGGCAGTTGAAGGCCTCGGTCTCAAAATTTATAACGCTAACTCAGCAACTCTTCTTGAATCTCTTCGTGCAGGTTGCGCAGGTTTTTCGGGCGTAATGGGTAATTTCCATCCCGAGCTTTATTCATGGCTTTGCAAAAATTATAAAACCGAGCCTGAAAAAGCAGAGCAGGTTCAGGCTTTCCTTGCTTTTGCTTCTCTTGCGGAATGTCAGATGTATCCCGTCAATGCAAAGTATCATATGGGTCTTTGCGGTGTTGATATGGGTTATAATTGCCGCGTTAAAGATGCTTCGCTCTTCACAGAAGGAAACAAAAAAGAAATTGAACAGATGTATATCGTCGAGAATATTTTTAAGAAAAATTTCAATATTTGACGAAAGTTGAACATAAATCATTAAAAAAGATGTTGATTTATGTCTTATAATATGTTAACATTATATCGTATAAATTTGGCAAAATTTTTATTCTTGGAGGAATGAAAAATGGCACAGAAAAAGACAGTATTCCTTACCGGTGCTTCGGGCACAATGGGTTGGGAAAGCTTCAAGCAGTTCTATGCAAAGAAGAACCAGTTCAACATCGTTGTTCTCCTTCGTGACAGTGAAAAGAACAGAAAGCAGTTTGCTCCCTACATGAACGATCCCTGCGTTAAAATCGTATGGGGCGACCTCAAGAAGTACGAAAGCGTTCTTGAATGCGTTACAGGTGCAGATTATGTTCTTCATGTCGGCGGTATGGTTTCTCCCGCAGCTGACTATTATCCCATCAACACAATCAAAACAAACGTTGGTGCTGCAAAGAATATCGTTAAGGCTGTAAAAGCACAGCCCGATCCCGATGCAGTTAAGGTTGTTTATATCGGTACTGTTGCTGAAACAGGTGAAAGAGATGATCCCATCCATTGGGCACGTACAGGTGACCCCATCAAAATCAGCATCTATGACCACTATGCAACATCAAAGGTTCTTGCAGAAGCTGTTTTTGCTGAATCAGGACTTAAGCACTGGGTATCACTTCGTCAGTCCGGTATTCTTTATCCTGAAATCGTTAAGAACATGGAACCCATTATGTACCATGTTGTTATCAACGGTGTTCTTGAATGGGCAACAGTTGAAGACTCAGGCCGTCTTATGGTAAATGTTTGCGGCGATGATATCCCCGAAGAATTCTGGAGAAGATTCTATAACATCGGTTCAGGTGCTCAGTACAGAATCACAAACTTTGAATTCGAAAAGCTTCTTCTCGGTAAATACGGTCTCGGTCTCGGCGATCCCAGAAAGCTCTTCGATCCCGACTGGTTTATCACAAGAAACTTCCACGGTCAGTGGTATCTTGACTCAGACGTGCTTGAAAGCTATTGCCATTTCCGTGCCAATATGCCCATCGAAGATTACTTCAAGAGCGTTATGAACAGAGTTGAATGGTTCTACAAGCTTGCAAAGCTTGCAAAGCCCTTCGCATTTGCTGTTAAGCCCTTCATGAAGAAGATCGCAAAGACTCCTGTTTACGGTACTCTCTGGTGGAGAGAAAACAACGTTACCGAAAGAATCAACGCTTATGTTGGTTCAAAAGAAAAGTGGAATGCAATCGGTAACGATTGGAGCAAAGTTAAGGTTTACCGTCCCAACGACGATCCTTCAAAGGCACTCGTTCTTGATCACGGTTATGATGAAACAAAAGACTTTGATTCACTTACACTTGAAGATCTCCAGAAGGCAGCTGCATTCAGAGGCGGTGAATGCCTTGCAACTGAAATCGTTGACATGTACACACCCGTTCTTTGGAAGTGCGCTCATGGCCACGAATTCATGATGTCGCCCAACCTTGTTCTCAGAGGCGGTCATTGGTGCAACGAAGAACTTCCCTCAACCCTTGAAAAGGCTGAACAGAAGAAGTTCCGTTGGGCATATGATGCAGAAGCAAAGGTTAACCCCTTCTTCGCTCAGGTATGGTATCCTCTCCATGATAAGGATGAAGATAACGTTTATACCGAAGCAATCTACAGAGATTTCAAGGAATATAAGAACTAATTTTGTAATTTACGGTGTCTTTCTTCGGAAAGACACCGTTTTTTTATCCGTTATATATTGTAACTTCTATATATTTATGATAATATATATTATATATAACTTATAAGGAGATTTGTCACTATGAGGATTCTCAAGGTGTTATTTATAATGTTAATATGTATTGCAACTGTTATTCTGCCTTCGTGCGGAATTATCAACGGCCTTACAGTCAAAAATACAGAACTTAAAATAGGAGTTTCAGAAATATCGGGACAGTTTAATCCTTTTTATTGCGAATCAGATGCTGATAAACAGATTGTTGCACAGACAGTCAGACCCATACAGAGAATATCTGCGAATAATATGCTTGTTAACCACGGCGGCGGAATTTCATATGAATTTCTCGGCGAAAACAGCGTTAAATATACAGTTTCAATCAGAGATGATATGATGTTCTCCGACGGAACCAATATCACAATTGATGATGTTATTTTCTATTATCATTTCATTTCAGATGCATCTTATGACGGATTGTATAAAGACTGGTATCTGAATGATATTGAAGGTGTCAAAGAATTCTATTTTGATGATAAGAATTATAAATCTTCAATAGCAAATATTGAAAAAACCGTCAGCGAAAAATATACCCTTGCCAATATCAGCAATGATGATTATGTTAAATATCTTGTTGCAACCAAGCTTGAGGGTAAATTTGACGGCGATATGAATTCGGTTTCTCCAGACGGTAAATCATGGAAAGCATATATCGAAAAGCTGGGATATTCAAATGCATTTAATGAACTCGGAAAAAAACCGACAGAAGAACAGCTTGTTAAGTTTGTTGCAACTGTTGAGGCAGAAAAGAATCCTAGCGGTTATAACCCTGAAAGCTGGTACAGAGAAAATCTTCTGAAAAATTATATTGAAAAAAATTATTCTGACGGTATCAATATCACAGAAATTTCGGGAATCAAAAAAATCAATGACTATACCTGTACCGTTGTGTTCAATTCAAGAAATATAAACGCTGTTTCTCAGCTTAATGCGCTTCTTGTTTCGAAGAATTATTATTCTTCAGAATACATCAAGGGTTCCGCAGAAAAGGTTAAAGAAATAAGCGGAATATCTGCTGTCAGCTCGGGTCCTTATGTTGTTACTGAATACGATGACGATAAGGCTGTTTTAATGTATAATGAATATTATACAGATGCTCTTTGTGATTTTAATCGACTTGAATTTATTGCAACATCATCGGAAGATGCCGTAAAGAATGTTACATCAGGAAAAATTGATGTTGTTTCAATTGATGCAACATCGGAGATAATCAATTCTCTTTCAAACGAGTCTGTGAGTTATTTTATAACAAACAAGAGGGAGTATTATTCTGTTTTCTTTAATCCCAGAAGCATTGATGAGTCTGCAAGAAAAGGCCTTATGGGACTTTTGTCGGTAAATAATATGCTTGAAAAAGAAATTGGTTCATATTATACGAGTCTCCTTCATCCTTTAAGCATCAGATTTGCGGAATATCCTTCCAATAACACAATTCCGTATTATAATGAAACAAATTTCAACACATATTCAACTTATGCAACAAATCAGATAAAAGAGATAACGGCATATTATTGCGGTGAAGAAAACGGTATTAAATATAAAATTCTTGATGCCTATAAAGGAGTTCTTGCCGAAAAAAATATAACTCTTAACATCATCAAGGCAGATGAGTTCGAGTTGAAGAATGCTGTTGTGTCAGGCAATGCCGATATCTGGATTGATGTTATACCTGACGGTTCAACTTGTGATAAGTATGATTATTATAACAGTCTCGGAAAATTGAATTATGTAGGACTGAACGATGTTGAGATTGATGAAATGACATCAAAAATCCGTTCTTCAATCGGTTTTTCCGATAAAGCGCAGATGACAGAAACTCTGATGAAACTTGTTATGAGCCATGCTGTTGAAAATCCTGTATGTCAGCTTCAGACAGTTACTATATATAACACAGAAACTATTAATCCGGATTCTTTGGCAGGATTTGATAATTATGACGGTTTTACCTATATCATTCCTTTTCTTGAAGAAAATTAAAATTGTAAACGGGTGATGAAAATGTCAAAGATTCTTTCTTTTGCAAAAAAAGCCGTGAATTCTGTTAAATTCAACGGAGCAATCGAAGAAAATTATGATAATTCAAGTGCGTTGACTCCTCCTATGGGGTGGTCAAGCTGGAATCTTTTTCGTAATAAAATCGATGAAAATCTGATTTATGAAACCGCAAAGGCTCTTAAGGAAAGCGGTCTTGCAGATTGCGGATACCGATATGTTAATATCGATGACTGCTGGCAGTCTTCGATGAGAGATAAAAACGGCAAGCTGCAGGGTGATTTATCTTCATTTCCAAATGGAATAAAAAATCTTGTTGAAAGAGTTAATTCTCTGGGACTAAAGCTCGGTATCTACAGCTCCAACGGTACTCTTACATGCGAAGATCTGCCTGCAAGCCTTGGCAAAGAAGCTATCGATGCAGATACTTTTGCGGAATGGGGAATTGAATATTTCAAATATGACTTCTGCCATAATGTTCCGATTTCCATGCAAGCGCCCAAAATTCTCGGAGTTTCTGTTACGAATCCGAAAAACTATAAAGAAACAGAATACAGCGTTTATGATGCGGTGTTATCAGGCGATGCTGAAATTGTCAACGAAAAGAAACTCAGTTATATTTCGGGTCTTTCTTCAAATGCAGGGGCATGCGAATTCAGAAATATAACCGTTCCTGAAAGCGGAGAATATATTCTTACTGTTTTAATCAGAAAATCGGGAAGATACTCAAAGCATCTTGATATTCTTGTCAACGGTAAAGATATTTACAGAACAGATCTTCCTGCAACAAAATCTCCGACTCCCGACGGAAAACATCAGGTAAAAATCACGCTCACCGAAGGCGCTAATACCGTTAAATTATTCAACTCTGTTGCTTCGAGGCAGGACAGCGCTGCAATTCAGTATCAGACCATGGGTAAAGAACTGAAAAGAGCAACAAAAGAATATGCCGAAAAGAACGGATGCCAAGAAAAGCCGATAGTTTTTTCAATTTGCGAATGGGGCAGAAACTTTCCGTGGCAATGGGGTTCAAAAGCAGGAAATCTCTGGAGAACAACTCCCGACATATTGCCGAAATGGTTTTCGATTTTAGGGATATATGAATTCAATGTTCTTCTTTATAAATATTCGGGTATCGGTTCATGGAACGACCCTGATATGCTCGAGGTCGGGAACGGAAATCTGACTTATGATGAGAATAAATCGCATTTTACTCTCTGGTGCATGATGGCGGCGCCTCTTATCCTCGGTAATGATATCAGAAAATTCATTAAACCGGACGGGAGTGTTGACGCTGAAAACCCGACTTATAAGATTGTTTCAAACAAAAATCTTATTGCCGTCAATCAGGATTCTCTCGGAATTCAATGCCGCAGAATCAAATCAAACGGAGCGGAGGATGTTCTTGTTAAGCCTCTTGAAAGCGGTGAATTTGCAGTTTGCTTATTCAACAAAGCAAATTCTGTTTCGAGAATGGAATGTTCTGTCAAAGAAATAGTTGAATTGCCTTTTGTCGGAGCTGATTATTCAGATGAATATGTAGCAACAGAGCTATGGACCGGAGATGTTCTGACAGTCAAGGATAAAATTGAAGCAAGCGTTCCTCCTCACGGAGTTAAAATTTATAGAGTTAAGGTGAAATAATATGTTTGAAAAAATAAAAGAAAAATTTTCGTTTGGTAACGGCGCAGGAGATTATACAATCCCTCTTGTCAGACTTGATGTGATGCCCGAAAACACACCCGAAGATCTGAAATATCTTTATGATTTTTCTCTTGTTGATAACGGTCTTGATTATATCGGTCATCCCGATGCTATTCTTTTTAAAGATGGCAGAATCCTTCAGGTTTATCCTTCTGGACACGGCAAAGGTGCTGTTAGAAGCAGAATAAGCACCGATGGCGGTCTGACTTATACATCGGAAATTGAAAATCAGCCGAAATCATGGGAGAATTCAAGAGAAACTCCGACTGTTTACAGACTTGAGTTTTCCGACGGAACACCCGATAAAATCATTCTTTTCTCAGGAAATCCCGATTGGCGTGACGGCAAAGGTACGGTTGGCGGTTTCAATTATTCGCTTTCTGATGATGAGGGAAAAACATGGACAGAATTCGAACTTGTATTTTCGAAAAAGGATGATGTAACCGTTATTCCTACAGTTGTTATGGCTTCTCTGACAAGACTTAAGGAAAACGGAAAGTTTGTTGATAAATGGATGGCGTTTTTTCATGACCATTGGGGCGGTTTTGTTAACTATAAAACAATTCTTTCCTTTGAAAACGGAAAAGCTGTATGGTCAAAACCCGAGCCTTATTTTAAACAACATAGAAAAATTGAAAAGAATGCAAAAATGTGTGAGGTTGAGGTTATCCGTTCTGACAGAGGAATGGGCGATGAGCTTTGTCTTATTGCAAGAAGCAATAATAAACGTTATAATTCTCTCATTTCATTCTCGAAAGATGAAGGAAAAACATGGTCTGCACCGCAATTTGTTCCTTGCGCATTAAACGGTGAAAGACATAAGGCAGATTATCTTCCTGATGGCAGACTCTTCATAACCTTCCGTTCAATTGAAAGAAGCAAGAAAAGACTTGAAACCAATTTTGAAGTTAAGGGCAGAAATTGGTACAGCGAAGGTTGGATTGCCTGGGTCGGAACATATGATGACCTTAAGAACGGCAAAGAAGGTCAATACAGAATAAAGCTTGCTCATACATATCTCAACAATCAGACGGAGCCCTGCATAACAGCCAACGGCGATACAGGTTATTGCGGAAATGTTGTTCTCGATGACGGCACGGTTGTTACATCAACCTACGGATGCTTCGGCGAAAAGAACAGTGACGGCAAATATAAGACATATGTTGTTTCAAAACGTGTTAATCTTGCTGATGTTGATAAACTTATAAAATAATTGTAAAGGAGAATATATATGGGTCTTATTAAAGCAGGTATAGGAGCAGTCGGAAGCGTTCTTGCAGACCAGTGGAAAGAGTTTTTCTATTGCGATTCGCTCGATAACGATGTGCTCATGGTTAAGGGTCAGAAGAGAATCAGCGGTCGCTCATCAAACACAAAAGGAAGCGATAATGTAATCTCAAACGGCTCAGGAATTGCGGTTGCTGACGGACAGTGCATGGTTATTGTTGAACAGGGTAAAGTTGTTGAATTTTGCGCAGAACCCGGTCAATTCACCTATGACAGTTCAACCGAACCCAGTATTTTCTCGGGAAAACTCGGTGACAGTATAAAAGAAACATTCAAGCTCATCGGAAAGCGTTTTACTTTCGGCGGAGAAACAGGCAAGGATCAGAGAGTTTATTATTTCAACACTAAAGAGATTCTTGATAATAAATTCGGAACAGCTAATCCCATTATGTTTGAAGTTGTTAATAAAAGAATCGGAATGAGCAGAACCGTTCAGGTGAGATGCAACGGCGTTTATTCCTACAGAATTTCAGACCCCATTCTTTTCTATACAAAAATCGCAGGTAATCTAAGCGATGAATACAGAAGAGAAGAAATTGATATGCAGCTCAAAACAGAGTTTATTTCTGCTTTGCAACCCGCTTTTGCGGCTCTTACCGAGCTTGAACTTCGCCCTGCACAGATTCCTGCTCATACAACAGAGCTTAAGAATGCTATGAATGCAGCTCTTAAATCCGAATGGACAGACCGCAGAGGTATTACTGTTGAATCAATCGCAATCAATCCGATTACCCTCACCGAAGAGGATATGAAGAAAATCAATCAGATGGAAGATGCCGCAACAATGGGCTCAAATCCGTTTATGATGGCAGGCAGAATGACCGATGCACAGGCAAACGCCATGGAAGCTGCAGCTGCAAATGAAGGCGGTGCTATGACAGGTTTTATGGGCATGGGCATGGCTATGAATAACGGCGGTTCAAATGCCGCTCAGAATTTCTATAACATGGGAGTACAGCAAGCTCAGCAGAGATCGGAAGCTGAAAACGCATGGAAGTGTTCCTGCGGTAACACCAACAACGGCAATTTCTGCGTTAATTGCGGCGCATCAAAGCCCGCTGAAGGATGGAAATGCGCTTGCGGTAATGTTAATAAGGGTAATTTCTGCGCAAATTGCGGTGCAAAGAGACCGGCAGATGCACCTCTTTACAGATGTGATAAATGCGGTTGGAAACCCGAAGATCCCAAGAATCCGCCTAAATTCTGTCCTGAATGCGGCGATAAATTTGATGATTCCGATATTCAGTAATTATTGGTAAAAAGTAAAGTGAGTAATATAATGAAAAAATCCAATCCTTTGGCACTTATCCCCATCGGTGTGTTTGTTATCTTTTATTTGTCACTCGGTATAATATTTGAATATGTTATGAAGATTCCGATGGGATTTTATAATGTGCCAGTTGTTGTAGCGTTTCTTGTTGCTCTCCTTGTTGCTGTTGTTCAGACAAAAGGCAAATCCCTTGATGAAAAATTCGATATAATGGGACAGGGAGTCGGCGATAAAAACATAATCACCATGCTCCTCATCTTCCTGCTTGCAGGTATATTTGTCGGAGTAGTCGGCAGAAATTCGGCAGAGAGCGTTGCGTATTTTCTTTTATCTGTAACACCGCCGAAATTTGCGATAGTCATCCTTTTTATAATCAGCGCATTTGTTTCAACCGCAATGGGTACATCCGTCGGAACAATAACTCTTATAACCCCTATTGCCGTTGCAATTTCAACGGGTTCAGGATTTTCTCTTCCTCTTTGCGTAGGAACTGTTGTGGGCGGTGCGATGTTCGGCGATAATCTTTCGTTTATTTCCGACACAACAATTGCTGCTTGTAACGGTCAGGGATGCAAGATGAAGGATAAATTTAAAACAAACCTTGCAATAGTTGTTCCTGCCGCAATTGTAACGCTCGTTTTGATATCTGTTCTTTCGATGGGTTCGGAAATCACGGGCGGTATAATGAAAGAATATAACCTTATTGAAATTATTCCGTACATTCTTGTTTTAATCAGCGGAATAATCGGCATCAATGTTTTCTTAACATTGATTATAGGCATCGTTTCCGGAAGTTTGATAATGCTTATTAATGGTTCAATGAGTTTTTCTGAACTTCTTTCGGGAATGGGAGGCGGCGCATCAGGGATGTTTGAAACATCAATGGTTGCAATCCTTGTTGCCGCACTCTGCGCACTCATAAAACATAACGGCGGATTTGATGCACTTCTTCAGGGTATACGCCGTATATTCAAGGGTAAAAGAAGCGGTCAGCTCGGAATAGGTCTTCTTGTAGGTCTTATGGATATTGCAACTGCAAATAATACTGTTGCAATTGTTATGGCAAATCCTATTGCTTCGGAAATGGCAAAGGATTTCGGTGTTTCAAACAGAAAAACAGCTTCTGTTCTTGATACGTTTTCCTGTATTGTTCAGGGATTTCTTCCCTACGGTGCACAGATTCTTGTAGCGATTTCCGCTGTAAATACTCTCGGATTTGAAATATCCGCATTTGAAATAATTAAAAATCTTTTCTATCCCATGATGCTTCTTGTAAGCTCACTTGTGTTTATTTTCC
>JAZQTZ010000004.1:0-37113 GCA_045631105.1 Acutalibacteraceae bacterium | reverse complement strand
AAGGAATGTTTCTGATGTGCTGGGAGTTGTGCTTGTGATAACACGTACGTCGAAGAAATCTCTTTCGTATACGATATGGGGGTTACAGTTACCTACATACATATCGGAAAGGATTGTTGCACGGTATTCAAGCCAGTCACCGGGCTGAACATAACCGTCGGTAAGTTCGCCGTTTGCAACTTCGATAACGTCGATACCAACATATACGAACTTGTCGTATGCTGCTTCGAGTTCTGCGTATGTTGCTACGTTTGTTGTACCTGCAGCTGCTTCTGCTTTGGGTACAAATACGCTGCTTACGCCGGAGAACATTCCGAGAACCATTGCAAATGCAAGGAATGCACTCAGACAACGCTTAAATTTTGTCATTAGCTCATTTTCCTCCTTATTGATATATAATATGGCGCATAAGCGTCACATATTTGACTTTGTCGGATACATATAGAGCCCGGTATAACCCACACAGCTGTGCGGGTTATACCTGAATTTAAATTAGAGCAAATAGTTGGGACGAATAAATTACATTTCGCCGCCGTAGATCATGTCATAGTAACCTGCGTAGTTGTATGCAAGGCTGAGAAGTTCACCGTCAGCGGATGAGATACTCATGTCGCCGTTGGTATCGCCTGCTACTGACTTGTACTGGTCATATGTGCCATATGAGTTCCAGAACCAGTCATATTCGTAGTTACCAGCCATATCCATTTCACCAACGTCGATGTCGGAGAATGAACCGTCACCGTCAACGTCACCACGAACTACTACAAAGTATGACTTGAAGGGAGTGCCTTCTGCGTCAAGAATCTGAACGAGTGAACCTGTTCCGTAAGCACCAGTATCGTTGGGATATGCAACGATTTCTGCGTTTTCAACTGCTGTGAAAGCTGAAAGGATTTCGTAATCGCTGTAAATACCGTTACCAAGGATAAGGAATGCATCGATGGGAGTGCCATCCATTGTTTCAACATAACCAAGGTTCATAACGCCCATTTCATCAAGATAAGGTGCATAGTATACATCCCATGTGGGGTTAGCATAGAGCATATCTGTGGTGATTTCGAAACTAGGTTCTGCAGCTGCTGCAAACTCAAGAGTTGCCTGTGCGTTTTCAAGGCTTGCTGCAAGTTCGTTAAGGTATTCGTTATCGGATGCACCGAGGTCTCTGTCTACATTAACAGCTGTATTGTAAGCATCAAGGAATGCCTGATAGCTTGCAACTGTGTATGTTGACTGAGCTTCTGCGTCATCACCGTTTGCTGTGAATATGGAAGCAGCTTCTTCAATAGCTGCATCAAGTCTTGAGTAGTCAGCGCATACTTCAAGGCGCTTCCATGCGTAAACGAGTTCTGTTGTTGCTGTGTTAACCATTGAAGGTGTAACATTAGCTGCACCTGCTGCAAGGATTTCTTCTGTGAATGCTTCAGCGTGCTGATATGCTTCACGTGAATCTTCTGTGTACTGACCTTCTGAGCCTGCTGCGATAGCGTTACCGCACATTGCGTAAACGTTCTGAAGCTTGGAAAGGTTAGCGGGGAGTTCGATAAGACGATCGCCTGTGAGTTCGATCATGTGGATAGCATAGAGTGATTCGATTGAACCGATTACGCTGATGTTTGCAACAGCTTCTTCATAAGCTGCAATGCTTGCTGTACGTGCATCGATTTCTTCCTGTGAAGGTTCGTAATCCTTACCATAGATGTCTTCATCTGTGAAGGGAGCAATTACGAATACTTCCTGTGAGTTGATGAGATCAGCTACACGGCCTCTTGCATCCTTATATCTGTTATAAGTGTGAGGAACATAATCACGCATGCCGAAGAATACGTATTCGTCTTCATAATACTTATAATCATATCTGTAGGGATAGCCCTGTGCGTCTGTTCTGATTTCGTAGTTAAGACCGCTCTTCTGGTTGTAAGCGTTCTTGAGAGCGCCTGTACCTGTGTTAAGTGCAAAAGCTTCAAGTTCTTCGATCTTAGCAGTAAGAGCTTCCATATACTGTTCATACTTATTTGCATAAGCAGAATCAGTTGCCTTGATATCGTTCTGGAATGTTGCTGAAGTCTTGGGCTTAAGAACAAACTTAGCGATATCCTTAAGAAGTGCTGTGTATTCGTCGTAGATTACTGATGCAGCGCCTTCTTTATCCTGGAGGTCATAGTTTGACTTCTGACGATTTTCAGCAACAGCTCTATCGAATGCTGATTCAAGACCGAAATCGTCATAAAGGTGAACTGCTACGGGAACATTTACGTTTGTGCCTGCAACATTAACAGTTGCTGCGATGTTATAAAGGCCATCAACAATACCGCCGTTGTTAAGCTTGTTGCCTGCATCGTCAGTTGCGATGATGGGTTCGCCTGTTTCTTCGTCATAAAGGGTATTGCCTTCTTCGTCCTTAGCATAGATATATTCGAATCTTTCGAAGTAAGTGGGATTGCCTTCTTCGTCTACACCATTAGTTGCTACGTCGAAGGGAGTAAGGAAGTATGTACCGCCCTTACCTTCAAGGCCTACAGTGATCTGATCTGCATCAGCGTTAACTGCTGCGAATGATGCGCCTGTAACACCTGTTACTGTTGCTGCGCCTGTTGTCTTACCTTCATCGTTAAGGTCGATAACGCGGATCATCTTGCCTTCGATATCATCAAGGCCGTCGCCGCCGTCAAGGTACATAACGTTTTCATATCTTATGAAACGATCGTTGCCTGCTGCGATTTCAACTTCGAATGCATCGTCGTCTTCGCTTGTTGAACCAACATAAGCATAAACAGTCTTGGAAAGAGTGATTTCTTTGCCGGTATTATCAAAGCCTGTGATTGATGTGCCGTCTTCGCCCATAACTACGTATGAAACTGAGAATTCGATAAGGTTGCCGGGAGTAAGAGTACCGTTGATTGTAACGTCAATGTTAGAACCACCGGAGATTTCCTGACCCATTGCGATACCTGTATAGGTAAGAGCACCTGTGTTTTTACCTGCTGCGTTGTAGTCAGCAATGTTAACAGTTCTGATAACATACTTATAGAGATCGTCCTGATCAAAGTTACCGTACTTATCTGTGTAACCTGTGTTGATACCGCTTGAACCGTTGAATATCTTGAATGAGGGTGATGTTTCGCTAGCGTCGATGGTTTCGGGGAGATAGATTTCCATCTCTTCGAATTCCTGGTCATCGCTGAGACCGATAAGCATGCATACAACGGGAAGAGCTGTCTTAGCGATGTATGTACCTCTGCCTTCGGTAAGAACGTTATTTGAGTTTACGAAGCTGGAAGCGCCGAGAGTACCGATAAGGTCGTGGAGCATATCAGCAAGAGCTTCGTTCTGAACAATACCGTCAAGAGTACCGTCTACGTTATTGAATACGCCGGGGAAGAGAAGGTCAA
This sequence comes from Acutalibacteraceae bacterium, assembly GCA_045631105.1. Lineage (GTDB taxonomy): Bacteria > Bacillota > Clostridia > Oscillospirales > Acutalibacteraceae > CAG-177. The sequence continues at coordinate 33,724 of JAZQTZ010000004.1, read as the reverse complement.
ATATACCTTCAAGAAGACTAACAATGATTTCAACACCGTTCATTTCTGCAAATGAACCGTTTTCATTTCTTTCGAAGATCTTTGCAAAGTTTGTTGCATCGAGGCAGTAGAGAGGCTGAAGGAGATAGTTAAAGATGAAGTTCTTTGAAACGATCTGTGTGCCGTCGCCTGCGATTTCTTCGTTAATCCATGCGCCTTCGCCCTTGATGGGGATGATAGCGTTGAGGATTGTATCGATATCTTCCCAAACACCGTCAGCTGTGGGAAGACCGGGCTTTGCTGAATTGAATTCGAAGGGAAGGATTGCTGCATAGGTCTTGAATGCCCATGAAGCGATCTGAACAAGGTTGTTTTCATAGCTGCCTACAGCCTTATCACCCTGATACTGAAGGAGGCCGGTATCTGTAAGGGGATTTTTGCCGTCAGCGGTATTCATATCGAAGCCCTGGTTGAGGTTATAAACAGCGATATCGAAGAGGATGTCGATCATCTTGATAACAACTGCTTCATAGTAAGCTTCATCTGAAGGATATGAACTTCTTACAGGCTTGGTATATGTGAACTGAGGAATATCCTGCCATGCAAGCTGTTCTGTTGCTCTGTAAGCAACGTCAACTACTGTATCATATGTATCATCAATATAGATGTAATCAACAGAGTTATTAAGAATTTCTCTCATAACGAGAGCAACGATCTGCTGGTCGTTATCCATTGCAGCGATTTCTGCAGCTGAGGGGATAATTGATCTCTTGTTGAAGAAGAGGTCGTCTGTTACGAAAACAACAAACTTACCAAGTTCTGCAATGTTGTGGAAGAGCTTAGCATTGCCGCCTTCATAATCCCAATCCCAACCAAGAGTAACGCCGTCTCTTGTATATGTTTTAACAACGATCTGTTCAGCAAATTCGCCGAGGATTGTGTTAAGTTCGTTAACGAGTGTTGAATTTGCAGGGATTGTAACTGTCTGCATTCTGATTGAACCGTCTGCAAGACCTTCGTGATTGAAGAGATCTGCGATCTTTGTGAGATCTTCTTCTGCAGCGATATAGCCGTGATAGTCAGGCTTATAGTTGATGTTATCTATCCATTCCTGAGCTTCGTCGCTCCAGATTGTTCTGGGGTTATCATCAAATGTATAGCCGCAGAGTTCAAGAACCCAGTCAACTGTGTCTCTGGTGATAACGGGAACAAGGAGATAGTTGTATGCTCTCTGCATAAGAGTTTCGATGAAATCATAACCGTTCTTATCGGTTGTGATGTCAACGCAACCAAGGTCAGCTGCGGGAGCTGCTGCGCCTGCTGCAACTCTTGTTGCACCACCGAGACCAACTGTTACCCAATCATCGGGATGAACCCATGCATAGTAGTCATAAGCTGTGGTATTGATAGCCTGCTTTGAAACATCATTACCGTTTGCATCTTTCCAAGCATAGCTGCCCTTCATGATAACAGAGCACTTGTTGTCAAGTTCAGCGTCGATCATCTTCCATTCGCCGAGTGCGAGTTCGGTGAGAAGAGCCTGACCGAGATTGAGGATACCGTCCTTATCGCCCTTATATTTATCAGGAACAGCGTCGAGGTTCATAACGTCCATGTAGTCGAATTCTTTACCTTCTTCGGTTAAGCCGTAAACTACACCGATTGCAAGTTCTCTTACGTTGAACATGAAGTCTGCGATAAGACCGCTGAGGAGACCTGCGTCAACAGTACCGAGAACGTACTTCTTAACGATGGGTCTGAGACCTGCTACAACGTCAAGCAATGCGTGGATGATTCTGATATCCTTATCAGCTTCTGTTCTGCGGAGACCGAGAACGGGATCAAGGATTTCGGGAAGAATTTCGAGATCTCCAAGCATACCAAGAAGAACTTCACCTGTTGCAAGGAAAGATTCAAGACTTCCGATTGTTGCATTGATACTTGTGAGGTCAAGATAGAGAAGACCGAAAAGGTCAAGCTCTAACTGTTCTTTTGCCAGCATACGGTCAACTTCGTCGAGACCCATTGATGCGTACTGATCAAGAGTAAACTCAGGAGAGTCAACGTCATTGTAGCTGCCAATGATTGCTGAGCCCTTAAAAGCGTCGTATGCACTACCGAGTACGCTGAAGCTACCGATAAGCATTACAAAAGCCATAAGGATTGAGAGAATGCGGATTGACTTTTTCAAATTGTACACCTCCAAAAAATTTGAACAAAATAGTAGGGCTTGGATAAATAATTTTGCTTATGCATCAGCCAAAAGGCCGAATGCTTCTGACCAACCTCCTTAATTTGATTGCACTACGCCGGGTAACGCCGTCACCGGCGCAAGCAATAGCCAGAATCACAGAATTTTTTATCCATTGCAGTCCTGTGAAAGCGCATATAAAGAATGTAATACGTATATGTGCAGACACAAAACCACTATATGGTCATAATAACTATACCTAAAATCCGTTGCAAAGTCAACGATTTTCAAAAACGATTTCATAATTTGTTAATATTCAACAATCCAATTGTTTGAAAATTAGGCAAAGTGACAACGCGTATATTTATAGCGTTTTTCTGCGCTTCAGAAAGGGCTGTGTAAAGTGTTTTACTTTACACATGAGCGTGTTATATATCGGCAGATATCACACCATTTCAAGGTACCAAAAACTTACTGATAATGACATATATATAAAATGTATAGTAAATTAATGAATTAACATCTGTTATTGAGTGAGTTTTTTGGCTTAATAGAGAAAAAATGCAGCTTGTGTAAAGCCGTATTGCTTTACACGAACCGCATTTTTCAGAAAAAACTGCGTTTTATTTCTTGTTGAGAACAATAAAGGTAAAAACTAATCCAAAATCACACGTTTCAGACGATAACACCAAATATAATGAAGCTTTTTTATCGCGCGAAACTATTTTTTATCGCATTTGTTTTTTGAAATGTAAAGCGATTAAACTTTACAAATCCCAACCTGTTTACAACCTTGTTAAAACAGGATAATCCGTTGATTTATAAGCGTTATACAAACTTGTATCGCTTTTATTACTCCTGTTGTAAAGCGAATTGCTTTACGCTTTGAAAGATTTAAATGACAAATCACAAATCCTCAGATATCCGGCTTATTTCTCTGAGCTGCTCAAAAATCTGATTTTTTGAATTTTCATCATCAAAAACATATATTCCTCCGCCGATTCCAAGCATCAGATTGCACCTTTCTTCATTCAGAACTGTTTCTATCGTCTGTAAAGCAGAGGTTTTTTCAGCTTTTGAAGCATTATTACATATAACTAAGGTGTTTTTAATACCGCAATTCCTCAAAATTTTATTGAACACCACAAACAACCGTACTGATTCTGCACTTTTTATACTGTTTATTCTGATCAATATAACAGGATATTCACCGGTTATAACGGTGCTTTCGGATAATCTTATATCATCATTTGCATCAAAATCAATCAATGCTGTCAGATATTTTTCTGACAACGCCCTTATAAATGAGTCAGAAGAAAACGGATTTTTCGCTTTTTTTCGAATCGTGTTTTCTGTTTTCATTGATTCAAACAAAACCGTTGCCTCCCCCTCGGAGGTTTCGGTTGCAAAAATAAAAATCATCTCTTTACTTTTTCCAGCGGGGATTTTTGCTTCAGCTTGAGAGAATCCGTTGCATTGTTTTGTGTTTCCTTTAATAAATCCGCACGAAATAAAACAGTGGTTTTTGGGTTCTGCATCCGGCACTTTTATCTTTCCGATTACATCTGTTTTATTCTTATTTTCAACTGTATATCTTACAACAACGCAGTTTCGGTTTTCAGGCATACAAATCTGTGTGTGCAGACATAATTCTTCATAATTTGTTCTGTATTCTGCGGCAATATCCGACATTCTCACTTCAGAGTTTCCGTTAATAAAATCATATTTCATATTGTCAAATTCAAAAACAGCTGAAAGGGTGGTGCTCCATGCCTTTTCTCCGTCAAACATTACCGTAATCCCTATGCGATTATTCAAAAAAAGCGACATACGCCCGTTCGAAAACACAGAAATTTTTTCGGGTTCTTCATTCACCTTGCTCCATGCAACGCTTTTTATGTGAACTCTTTCTCTTAATACAGGGATAGCTTCATCCTTAATAATATCCCTGAAAAATTCTTCTCCCGAAATCGGTTTTTCCTCGAGTATTGTTTTTGCTCCCCTCATATATGCGTCACTCATAAAACGTTTCTGCATGCAGTTTCCGTTCAGAAGATTATCGACAGAAAGCAAACTCATTCCGACATGATGAACCATGAATGAATTCACCACATTAAATTGCTTCATTGATGTCAGATCAATCGCTTCGTAAAAGCCGTATTTACCTTTCATTCCGAGTTTTTCAAGCTGTCTGAGATTTTTCAGCGACAACTCAGGCGCAATATTCAGCGTCAGAAAAGATGAATACGGGGATATGACATTATTTTTGTCTGCACCACGTCTGAAAGCAAGTTTTTGAACACCGTGAGCCTTATATTGATAATTCAGCTCGCCGTCAAATGAATAAAATGCACTTTCCGACATTCCGAACGGATTTTTCCCTGATTTTTTTCTCTGACTTTGCAAACAAAACCGAAGAGATTCATCGCTCATACTTCCGCAGGGCGCAGGAACAAAAATATCTGCCATAAAATATTCAAACATCGTTCCTGTCCATGAAGCTAAGCCCGAAAATCTGCCGTTTCTGACAACAGGTCTGTCAAGAGAACTCCATAGACTCTTCGGAACAAGTTTTCTTGCAACGGCAAAATAAGATGTCATTCTCATCTCGCTCATATAAAGGTCATAACAGCTTTCAGTTTTTTCGCCGTTATCGGGATTTATCCCAATGCAAAACAGCTTTCTCTGACTGTTGAACATAACGCTCAAATCGGCGGATCCTATAACTTTCTCAAGCCTTTTCACGATTTTTTCAATCTCTGCACATTCGCCCGCATATTCTTTTATCCCCTCTTTCACCGCAGTCAGGCAGCAAAGAAAATTACCGCTGTCAACGGATGAAACGAATCGGGGAGGAAGAGTTTTGAGGTTTTCTGTGCTGTACCAATTCAGAAGATTTCCTTTATATTTTTCAAGCTTTTCAACACTCGACAAACTCCTGTTTATTCGTCGGCACATTTCTTCGGTCGTTATAAAATTAAAATCCCTTGCGACTAAAAAACAGGCAAACATCAAGCCGATATTGGTTGGCGATGTTCTTTTTGCGATTGCACGGTGAGGCGCAAACTGAATATTATCGGGCGGCAAAAAATTATTTTCTTCACCGCATAAATCCTCAAAATATTCCCACATCGAAGATGCAACTGATAACAAATATTCCTTCTGTTCAAGCGTTATGCGCTTATTTTTCCGATTTACGGGCAAGCTTCCGAAAACCGTTAACGGAATATCTCCGAGAATAATCAAACCTATCATTCTGTGTATCGGAAAACCGAAAACAATCAATACTGTTGCTGTCAGAACGGCAGGAATGCAGGCTTGGAGCGATGATTTTTCTGCGCTTTGCTCCGATGATGCGGAGGTTGTCCATTCGAGAAGTCTGTCACCGCTTATATACATTCTCCATAACGCTCTGATAATCGCATCAAGGCTCAAAAATGCTTCTCTTGCCGAATATGCGACCGATAAGAAAGCTCTGGCAAAACATCCGAGTCCGTCAGGGATTCTTTTTGAATAAAAAAGATGCGTAACCGAGTGCAGACCGTTGCTGACAACGGATCTCGCTCCCGAAAATATATCTGATACGCACAAAGCAAAAGCTGAAATCACAGCTCCGACCGCTCCTGCATACCCCTGATAAAACACAGAACAGACTATAATAACCAGGCATATTACGGGAGTTATGCTTCTCCTGATATTATCGAAAAGTTTAAAACGCGAAACAAAATTCAGCGGATTTTTACCGAATATAAAACCGAAATTCTGCCAGTCCCCCCTCACCCATCTGTGCATCCTTTTATAATATGCATCCGCAGTTGCGGGAAAATCTTCGATTATCTGCGCTTTGGGAATAAATCCCGTTCGAAGGAATTCTCCCTCAATAATATCATGGCTGAGAATTCTTTCTTTCGGCAAATTTCGGTCAAGCAATTCGTAATAAGCATCAACATTTATCAAGCCCTTGCCACAGAATAGGCTCTCTCCGAAAAGAGTCTGATATCTTTCGGATGAATACTCATCATATGATGAATTTCCCGAACCCTGTGACATTACGGAGCTAAAAAACGATTCTGATGCACTTTGAAGACTGTTCTGCGTTTTCGGAGCGAAAATTCCGTAACCTGAAATCACTCTTCCGTCTTTTAAAACAGGTTTGTTCAGCGGATGCTCCGCTACGGCAACAAGTTCTCTGAGCGAATCAAAAACAGGTCTTGAATCGCAGTCCAGAGCGAAAAGATATTTCGTTTTTGAGAGATTTTCCATATCACCCGTTATTGATAAAAATCCTTTCTGATTGCCTTTTATCGCTCTTATCAGCTCTCTTATTGCGCCTCTTTTTCTTTCTTTTCCGACAAATTCATTCTGAGTTTCAGAATATGAACGGTGTCTCACCGCCGCAATAAAACCACCTGCATATTCTTTGTTCAGTTCATCAACAGCTTTGTTAAGCGCATTCAGAATATGCTTATCTTCAGATTTCCGAGGAGCATCCGCCGCTTTGAAATCGGCAAGACAGCAAACTTTTATATTCCCGTATGCGTTACTGAGATATAAATCTTCAAGTTTATTCTTCAGCTCGTTTATTTTATCCGCCGTTGGTAATACGACAGATAGCGTTATCAAAGCATGAGTTTCCGAAACGGTTTTGCTGTTCAATTCAAGACTTCCGAATTTTTTCTGCGCTGCTTTTCTTAAAGATGCGCTCTCAATCGGGCAACGCAGAATTTCCCATGTCGGAATGTACAGAAGAAATGAAATTATCCATTCTCCGCTGAGAATCGCCGATGAAACACAAATGAGCAACGGAAGAATAATTTCCATAATCAAATATATTTTCGCTCGTTTTGTCTGTTTTTTTTCAGCAAAAAGAAGTTTCCCGATGTGCTCACCGTTCTTTTTTGATTTTATAAAAATTTCTGTTGCTGTTTCCTCTTCAGTTTTGCTGTTTTGATTGGCTAGAAAAGCAATTTTTCTTCTGTATGTCTCCTTGGTTTCACGGCTCATATGCGAATAAACGCCTGCAGGGTCAGACATGAGAATTTCTTCGGCGGAAAACAGCTTTTCCGAAATACTGCTGAAATCAATCTCCCTCATTCTCTGAAGCGACAAAACACATTTCCCGAGCACCTCGCAGTTATCGCAAGTTACCGCTTTTGCACATTCATGAATAATCACACATGTTATCGCAAGAGGAAGATAAGGCAAAACCAAACCGCTGATTTTGCCGTTAAAACCGCCGATAATCCCATCGGAATCGGGCAAAACTCCTCCTTTGCACAATTCACCGCACCTGTCAAAAAGACCCTGCAGAATCTGCGGGTCTTCAAACTGTTTATGAATTATTCGGTATTCTTCAGCCGACTGCCGTACACATCTTTCAAGCATCGGATAATGCTCGTTAAGAAGCTGATTTGTTTCGGATGAGCTCTTGTTTTTTAATGCATATTTTCTGAATGTTTTTCTGTCAGTTTTCATCGTTTTATATGGGTTATTCATGCCCTCACCTCTTATTTTCTGAAAAATCTGAACGCAAAAACACAGCACATAACAGTTGCAAAAGTTATCACCGATTTTTTGATAACATCAATTATTTTAACCATTCTGAGAGTCGTATTTGCAACTTTCAAGGCTTTTGTCAACTCATTCATTTTTTCACCCGCCCTTAAGAAGAACCCCGTGCGCAATTGACGGAATTGACTCGCTTTGAAGCGACGAAACGCTTGACATAAGAGCGCCTGTACCAACAAACAAAACCTTTTTCAGTTCACCGCTTTCCATTCTGCTGAGGATATCCGAGCATAAAACCGCTCCGCTGCAACCGCAACCAGAACCGCCTGCACCGACATCTTTCTGTTTTTCAAGATCATATAGCATGAGCCCGCAATCGTTATGCACGGATGAAATATCGATATTCTCTTGCTTTACCATAAGCTCGCAAAGGAGTTCCGAGCCGACAGCGCCAAGATCACCTGTCAGAATCATGTCATAATCTTCGGGCGCGGTGTTGGTATCAATGAGAAAATCGGCTATGGTGCGACATGCAGCAGGTGATAATGTCAAGCATACACCATAAAAAATTTAAAAATCGGCTTCGCCATAAAGACGAAACCGATTCTTATAACAGTTATAAGTAATTGTATCTTCGTGCGGATTTAATAGTGTAATTCTCCGCATTCACATTCGGGCATAATTCCTAAAATACTGTGGAAGAAGTTTGCTATTCTCCAGATGATTACATAGAATGGCTCTTCTCTGTGGCAGATGCATTCGCAATTAATATCATAGATATTCTCTTTCCCGCAGAGGTCACAGATTTCATCCCAGTCCTCATCAATATGCCACCACTCATCAAGCGGATATTCTTCGTGTCCTTCAACAAATTTTTCGCATTTGTTACAGTAAAGACCTTCTGAATAACCGTGTTCTGTACAGTTCGAGTATGTTTCTTCAACCAATGTGAAATCGTTGTGAATACTTCCATCTTCTGCTGTGTGACTCATTTTTTCAGTTTTGAAGACGAAGTCAGCTTTTTCATAATTATTACCGATTTCAAGGTAATAAGTTTTGCTCGACTCCAAGGCACAGACCGTTCTAAACTCAAGAGTGTCACCATAATCGTCGCTGCTTGCTATCCAATCCCCTTCTTTGTCAAAAACAAAGCACCAAGGATCGCTTTCATCCCCATCGCTGAAAGATTCGATACAATAAACTCCGCTTTCTTCGGGGATAAATCTGTAATAATTCCAAGTGTTTTCATGCTCTGTACAATCGTATTCAACCTCAACACCGGCAGAAATATCGTTGCCTGTGAAATTTTGTCCGCATTCACAGACATAAGGCATATCTTCTGTAAGTTTGTGTTCACACACATTTCCGCACACCGTACACACACCATTTCTATAATAATGTCCGCATTCAACAATAAGATCAAAGTCTGCGCTGTCTCCGTGGTGAACATAAACATTTAAATAATATACTTTTCCTGCCTCAAGCTTACATTTCAAAATAAAATCATAGCCTTCTTCGTTATCATCCCAATACTCAGCATAAATATCATCACCGTTTGAATCGAGCAGATCTGCACCTGTATCAACACCGTCAGATTAGGTTCTGAAAATGTATTTACTTGTTATCTCGGGAACAAATTTAACACAGACAATAGACTTGTTGATTATTGAAATAGTCTCACCATATCCGATTTCATAATCAGTTTCGGGTTCTGCCGCGAATGAAAATGGAAGAACAGTTGCAATCATTATAATTGCAAGAATGATTGATAATGCTTTTTTCATCTGCTTTTTCCTCCTGTGACAGTTTTTGATATAAAATTAACTGAAAAATCAGCGCTTAGTCCGCAAGACATCTCTTTTTTATCATAAATAATTCTCATCCACAGCCGTTCCGACTGCTCTTAAAAGTGAATCTTCATGGGTTGAGGGTAAGTCACAGTTATAATGCCATATCATAACTCCGCCGAAGCCGTTTTGGATTGCATATTCCGTTTTGGCTTTTATAACATCGGGAGTGTTGAACCAGAAATCCTTGCCTGTAACATCGCAATGATACCATCCGTTTTCGTCAATACCCTCATAGCATCCGTTATAGCCGTACCAATATGCCGACATATCCGTGGGACGGGAATAGAAAGCAAGACCGACATTGACTTTTTCAAACGGTACACCGTAAATTCCGATTTTCTGCACTGCCTTTACCGTGTCCTCATAGGTGGCATGTCTGCCCTCTTCATCAACCATGTCATAAAGCATAACCTCAAGGGTGTCAATTGCTCTGATAGCTGCGGGAGTGAATTTTATGTTCCAGTCGTTACCTGCAACTCCGAGAGTGTAGTCGCCGAGTTTTTTATCGAGCGACACAAGGAATTTGTTATAGTAATGCCATGCATTGAGCGAAAGAGGATATTCATAGTCAAAATGAACACCGTCAAAATCATATTTATCAAGCACGGCAATGATGTTATCTTCAAGCACACCGCTTGCGAAAGCCTTGTTGTGTTCAACGCTCTGCGCTTCCATCTGTTCTTCCCAGACATCCGAGTCTGTTATTCCCCTCGGTCCGAGAAGATTGAGGGTGATATTGACATCTCTGTTACCAATCGCCTTGCGGATATTGGCAAGCGCTGTGCTGAGCATCGGTTCATTGCAGACAACTTTTCCCTCGCTGTTAAAGGATGCACATTCAAAAAGAATAACATCCGTCACAATATCAAAATCTTCGGGATAAAGACTGCTTTCCGACTGAACATACTCGCCTCTGATATAGGTTGTGACCTTGAAATTTTCAACCTTATCAGTGAACGGAACATTTATGCCGAGAAAGTTTGAAATGACAAGTGCAATTGAAGTAAAAAAAGAAATGATTTGTTTGATAAAAACCGACATATCGCTCATCCCTTTCCTGCATTACTGAACAGAAACTGATGCATATCTTTCTTCAAGTTCATCATAATGAGTGTAGTTTTCTGCCTGTTCGATAAGATTTTTTGCGTTTGTGTAGGGCTTGACTGCTCTTTCGTATACCGAAACTGCCTTAAGATATGCCCTGAGTTCGCGTCTGACCTTCATGTTTTCTGCAAATCCGTTTGTTTCTCTGTTCTGAAGTTCCTCTTTAACGGATTCATCGGGTCTTACAATATTTTCTATGCCGTATTTTCTGATAAGAGAAGCTGATTCTTTCTTTATGCGGGCATTTTTGATTGCATCGGAACGTATTTCTTTTTCTGCTGCGGTTGATTTAGGAAGATTTCTTGCAGTCTTCATTTCTTCGTCTGCATTTTCGTAGAAATACATCATTCCGTTTGCATAGTCAGTCTTTGCCTGACTGAGTCTTGCAAGACTTGCTTCGCCTGAGAATTTGTTGAGATCCTGCATGATTATCGATGCTCTTTCGATGGCAAGATTCGTTTCTTTAACTGCCTTCTTTTCTGCTTTTGAAAGACTCTTATCCGCTTTCACTTTCTCTTTGCCGAAGTGATTTTTTGCCTCATGAATAATCTCCATGGCATCTGCAAGTTCATCATCTTCGAGAACACCGAGAGAATGGTTTTCAAACATTGCACGGATTTTGAGAACTCCGACATAGGCTTTGTGCTTGTTTTCCGTCAGATCATAGAAACAGAACGGAATGAGATTGAGCAATGCGCCCAATGCCGAGCAAAGAATCAGAACTTCAAAAAGACCGTTTCGGATTGTGTCATCATAGAGAACATTATAGTCTTCGAGAAGTCCCATCTTCTCATAAATTGCAGGATAAACCATGCCCGTGAAAAATCCGATAAAAGTTCCTATCATGCCGAGAGGTCCGAAAAGACCGTCAACTCTGACGCCTGTTTTCCACTGATGATAGTCCCTCATATCTGCATTTATCTGATGCTGAACGATGTTCCAGAACGTGTTGATAAAACTGTTGAAATACCAGAGAACGCAGACAAGGATAATATTTTTGTAAACAAAATAGAGTATGAGAAGAACAACAACATTGATTGAGTTTGCGGTAATGAGCAGGTTTCTTTTGCCCATAAGCTTGATTGCAAGCGGTGCAAGAAGCATTGACCACAAAGCCGCATTGCCGATAACCGTGTTTGCAAGTCCAAGATAGGACTCATATTCACCGTTGAATGCGTATACGAATGTCCAGCCGAGAACAACGCCGTAGCCTGATTCAAGGAACACAACCCAAGCCGCAGACTGAATAATCCAATAATACTTATTCTTTGCAACCTCACGGATTGCATCAAGCATTCTGACGGGTTCAGGCTTTTTCTTGGGCAGAATAAGTCTTTCTTTAACCTGACGGAAGAAAATAACGCTGATTATCAGACCGATTATTGTAAATATCGGATAAATAACACGGTAAGTCCATATGTTGTTCAGCCCCCATGTCCAGCCTGCAAGCATCGGAATAAACAAGCCGGTAAGCGTTGGTGCCATAGAATAAATAACCTGGGAAATGCTCATTACGGTAGCTCTTTCCTGAGCATCAGGCGAAAAAATCTGCTGGAAGTAATTATAGCTTTCGCTGTAGAACGAAAGGAATTGGCTGAGCAGGAAATACATCAGCCACACAACAACAGCCTTGGTTATGTAGTTGAAATATTCATACGGCAACCATACAAATATCATTGAAATAAGAACGATGGGAAAACCCGTTCTTTTTATAAACGGCAGAAATTTTCCGCCGGGAATATGATGGTTGTCATAATACCAGCTTCTGAAAATTCCGATGGGAATGCCTATGAGATTGGCAACCGTCAGCATTATCTGCAAATCCATGGGACGGAGTCCTATGCTTGCACCGACAAGGAAGTTAGACGCACTCAGACCTATCGTTGACGCAAGAAGCGTTGTCCAATGCACACCGAATCCCGCACCGCTGAGCGCAGCAACCTCTTTATAAGGTATATTCTTGCCCTTCGGCGGTACGTTCCAGTATTTTTTTGCTGTTTGTATTACATCTTTGGCTTTTGTAACAATACCTGTTTTACCTTCCATAAAACAAAGCCTCCGTTTTATCTGTTAATCCCCTTGTATTCTGCCTTGACTTTTTCGTAACTTTCAAGATTTCCTATATCATATCGGCTGCCGGGCATTTCCATTGCGTGAACATCCGTCTGTGTGCAGAGCCATGCGATATAGCTGCCGGGGGCATCGGTGCCGCATCCGCTGTCAATCCCCTTCTGAACAAGTCTTGCATCGGATTTGGTATAAAAATAGAACGGAGGACAGCACCAGTTTGTTGCAGGAGTCGGTGATTTTTCAGTCATATTGAGAACTTTATCATTTTCATCAATCGTCACAACTCCGCATTTGAGAAGTTTATTGAATTCGGGTTCAAAATATCTCATAATGCATGAGGTGTTTTTAGCTTTTGCATATGCAACAAACTTTGTGAGGCTGAAATCGAGGACATTATCACCTGCGATAACGAACATATCATCGTCGAGATTCAGCTTTTCAATTGCAAACTGAATGTCCTTCACAGCACCGAGACGGGTTTCGTTTGTATCGGTTCCGTCATCAACAACAGTAACTTTCTGCGATTTGGTTTTTGCCCAGTTTTCAAAGTGGTGGGCATATTTGTGGTTGGAAATAACAACATATTCGTCAAAATCGCCCGATGTGTCGATATCGTCAACAAGCCAGTCGAGAATGGTTTTGTCACCGACTTCAAGCAAAGGCTTCGGGAAGTTTTCGGTTAAAGGATATAACCTTGTAGCATATCCTGCCGCAAGAATCAAACATTTCATGGTTTTTTCCTCCGATTATCCAAGATGAACGCCGTCTGCACTTTCGCAGATATGAACGGAATATTTGCCCTCAAGATGAGGAAACGCTTCGAGATATTCACGGGTTACTGTTTCGGTTATGCTTTCTTCAAAATCGGGGTCGATAAGCGCCATACAGCATCCTTTGAATCCTGCACCCGAAAAGCGTCCGCCGTAAATTCCTTCGGTATGAGTCATGATTTCATAAAGCTTTTTGAGTTCGGGAGAACCTGTTTCCCAGTTATAAATCGAGGATTTTCCGCTTTCAAAAGAAAGTCTGCCAAATTCTTCGATATCGCCCTTTCTCCATGCCTCTGCGCCCTTCTGCACACGGTCAAATTCCGTATACCAATGCTCGGCACGCTTACGCCAGTTTTCGGGCAATTTATCTTTATGTTCAAGATATATCTCATAGGGCACATCACGGAGATTCGTTTCTTTGAACTTTCCGTATTCCATGCCTGCATAGGCTTTGAGTGCGTAAGCAGCGCTTCTGCATTCATCAACACGCATATTGAATGCCGAGCCTGCAAGAGAACGCTCAAGACCGCTGAAAAAGATTGCTATTTTATAGGGTTTCATGTCGGGATGCTGAGGAATAAGCTCGTATGTATCATTCTGCAGATCCATATATAAAAGGTGGTCTTTTTTGCAGTAAACTTCACATGACTGATCAAGCTTTCCGCAGGAAACACCCACATATGCATTCTCAGCTTCCTGTGAAATTGCGATAAGCTCGGAGGGGGTAAGCTCGATTGCATTCATCGTGCAAAGAGCAGATAAGAATGTTATAATAACAGCCGCAGATGATGAAAGACCACCGATAGGAAGCTCACCGTCAACAACTGCGCAAAGTCCTCTGCGAAGAGGATAACGCTTGTTGAGTGCTATTGTTGCGCCTCGGAGATGGTCTGCCCAGTCACCCTGCACGGTTTCGGGAGTTGCCGCAACATGCCACTGCGCACGCTTATCAAACTGCATTGATTTGATTTCGATAACACCGTTTTCTTTCGGACCGTATGCTATATGTATGCCCTTATCAATTGCAAAACCTGTGATTTTTCCGAGCTGATGGTCACTGTGCGCACCTATCGGGCAAATTCTGTAGGGTGTGAAAGCAGTATATTGAGCAGGCTTTTTATATGTTTGTTCAAACATCAGGGCAGCTGTCATTTTCTTTTCCTCCGTTGCTCATTTATAATCCATTATATTATACATTATAAATAAGAATCCGTCAATTCATATTATATCACCTCTTGTTACAAGGAATTATATATGATATAATCTTAATGAATCAAAACAATGGAGCAAAGAAAATGAAAAAGATAATATGCCTTCTTCTGATTTTATCTATGATATTTATGATTCCGTTTGAAGTTTCTGCGCAGGGAACTTCTTATGACACGGGGATTGTTGACCTCCCTCAGAAATCAAATGAACCCACTGAAATCCGGACACGCAAAAAGGTTGACGGACTGCGTATGTATGTTGATGAAGAAAATCCTCTCTTTATGATAAGAAACTGCCCGATTTGGGGCGGACCTCAGACGGGCGAGACCTTTGCGGAATACGCAATCAAAACATATTATGCACTCCCCGAAGACGTAAGAAATTTTGCTGTAATTTATATCGACGAAGGCACAACGGATATGACGCCTGCACGTCAGCTTGAATTCTGGGATGAACTTCTGACTGTTACCGACAAAGCAAATGTTCCGATTGTCTGCCAGAGTGAATGCTTCTGCACCAACAAAACCCGTAATCCTTTCACTCAGAAAGAACTCTCTGCAGTGTTCAAGGAACATCCCTCTCTCATCGGTTTTGTTCAGGTTGAGCTTTCAACAAACGGTGTTACCAACGAGAAGCTTGCTTATGATGAAGTTACCGAAGATAACGGCGTAAACAAAAATATTCTTGCAAGAATGAAGTCATGCATCAAAGCCTGCGCCGAAAACGGCGGACTTTTCATCTGGCAGGATATGGAATATATCTATTGGAAGAAATCCAATTATGTGAATCACATTCTCAAAGACAGAGAGCTTTACGATCTTCTTAAAAGCAACTCCGAAAACATAATAATTATAGATAAACACAACGGTCACGGCAGACATTTTGCAAATCAGTCAAACATTCTCGGTTGCTGGCTCGACGGCGTTTGCGGAAACTGGGGTGTGAATCTCGAAAACTTCCTCTGGTATGAAGAAGGCTTCACCGAATATGATGATATCGGCTTGAAACCCAACGAACCCGATTTTGCTTACACAGCCAAATATCCCCCTGCCCTTTACGGTATTGATATGATAGCCGATATGGTTGGCGGTGCAACTGTTTATGCAATTGAGGGCGCATTCAGCAGAGGTGGTCTTTATCATTTCGTTGACGGCAATGTTGTTATGACTCCAACTTTCTGGGATGTGCTTTATCCTATTTATCAGCTTGTTCTGAACAGCGCCGTTCCGTCAAAAGAACAAGTCAAAGAAAAAATCAAGGTTGCATATAAAATGTCATTGCCGACATCCTATGCACTCAGCGGTAATGATGCGCATCTTCTTCAGGGTCTTTACTGCGACACTTTTACCCTTCTTCAGGAGAAGATAGACAACATCTATTTTGACTGCACCAAAACATGGGTTCCCTCAACGGGAAGATATTTCATAATCCCCATTCTTCCGATTTATTCAAACCCCGAAGAGGTGCTTCCCGAAAGCAAAATTCTCGGCGATTTCAGCTATTTCTTCAATCTTCTTTTCATAAATCCGATAAAGGTTAATTTCTTCAACAAATATTATGAAAAAACATACGAAGGAAACGGTGTGCTGTTTGACATCAATGATTATATTTATATTTTCAACAGCAACGAAAACAAAACAATCAACAGCAAACAGACTGTAAGCTATACCCTGCCCGACAGCCAACTTCAGATGAACACAGAATTCGTTGCACACACCTATGCAATAATCAATGAATCCGAAGAAAAGATTGAGATTGATATGTGCAATCTCCGTCTTGACACCGATGATGTTTGTAACGGACTTGAAGACGAAAATCAGTTTATGACTGATTATGCAAACGGCGGAAAGATGAATAATCCCAACGATTTCAGAACATCTGTTATCACACTTTCGGGATTCGACACTCCGCCAAGCGTCAATGCGTCAGGTTCAAACGGTGCAAAAGGCAGAGCCGAATGGAACGAAGAAACAAAAACACTGACTCTTACCGTTATCTCAAACGGCGAGGTAAAAATAACCATTGAATAAAATGCAATTACTCCCTCTGTTTTCTGACAGAGGGAGTAATTTTTATTACAAATCAATTATTTCAAGTTCAACAAGCTTATCTATAAACTCTTTTGTATCTGCGAGTGCCTGTTCTTCGGTGACATCGTATTCATCAAAAAGTTTCTTCGCAAGTTCTTCAACGGAGTTGCATTCGGTGAGATTATTCCAGAGAAAGCAAGCAGATTCCGTGAGCATAAAGAATCCGTTATGATCTTTGAGTGCGTTTCCGACGGGAACAAGTATTATATCAACGCCCACTTTGCGAAGAATCATATCTTTTTTAATTGTCATTATCACAAACACTCCTTTCTGCAAGAGTAAAAAGATGCTTTGTCATACGGCAGATATATGTCGGCGTTTTTCCGAAATCGCCCGTTTCAGCCTTGCACATAGCCGCACACACATTGCATATTCCCGAATATTTGCAGGTGAGACATTCTTCGGGGGTTCTTATCTCTTCCGTTGCCGCTTTTATATCCTGCCACGCTTTTTCAAATCCGTCTTCAAACGGTCTGGCATCGGGTTCGGGCATCATTCCGCAAGGACGCATTATTCCGTCGGCAGTTATCCAATAAGACGATTTACCTGCCCTGCAACGGACTTTGTTCTCTGTCGGTCCTTTCGGGAGGAGAAGCATTTTCTTCGCTCTTCCAAGATAAAAATCCTTATCAAGTCTGTACTCGTCGATAAGCGAAATATATTCGGCAGCCTCCTCGGGCGTGAAACGCGAATCCTTGTTTCCGCTTCCGATTCTGACTGAGGGATAGGTGTAGGTTGTGGGTTTCAGAGGAATGCTCATTTCCTTTGAAATATCTGCAATTTTCTTATATTCCAATATATTTTCGGGTGTAAAAATAGTGTTAAAGCGCATGGATATTCCGAGTTCTTTCATCTGTTTTACCGAACTCATAACTTTATCGAACGCATCGTTTCGGCACAGTCTTCCGTAGGCATCATTATCTGCGCCGTAGAGCGAAACATTGATACGGGTCGGGGGCAACTCATTGAAGAGTTTTGCATATCTTTCAATCAGACTGCCGTTTGTGTTTATCGAAATAAGAAAACCCATTTTTGCAAGAGCTGTGTAAATTTTCTCAAAATCTTCACGGAACAGAGGCTCGCCGCCTGTAAGCAGCAGAAAAACAGTGCCTGCATCCTTGACCTGCTGAGCAAGATTCAGCCAGTCATCGGCAGACAGAGGGTCTGTTTTCTGTTTGCAATCGTGAACATAACACATTCCGCAATTGAAATTGCAACGCTGTGTCAGTTCAAAAGTACCCGAAACGGGTATTCCTTCACGAGCGCCTTTATCGTGAAGATATTTTACCATCAAAGGCTCTGCAAAAGCGGACATAATTTTCTCTCCAGATACCTGACTGCGCTTTCGTCGGCAAGGCAGGCATAGTCATATACAGGCACGCTGCAGCTTAACTTATGCACGAAATCAAACAGCATACCCGTAAATTCCCGTGAACAATGCACGGGGTAACAGTTTTTATATAATCTGAAAAATGCTTCATCCGAAACAAGTCTCTGCGCATTGTTTGACTCGGCCTGCTCAAGACTTATCACGGCTTTAAGGGGCAGGACCCTGTTCAGGCAGTCTTTTGACGAACCCGAAAAAGGCAGTCCCGATGCATAAAAGACACCGTCTTTTTCAAAAATAAATGTTTTGTCACCGTTTACAACAACAGCATCGGCATACTCTCTCCAGAGATTTGCCTGCGTTGACTTTCCGATGTCACAAGGTCCCGTGAAAAGAATTGCACCGCCGTCTTTTTCTATAAATGATGAGTGAAGCACACAGCCGTTGCTTCCGACAGCGATTTCCTCAATTCCGACAAGGGTGAATATAACATCGGCACGAAGCATATCACGGTATCTTTCATCAATAATGATATCTATATTTTTACCGTCAACAATACGGCAGGCATAGTATTCATCATCGTTGTCGTGGGATTTATAAAAGCAACGCCAGATGCCGTTTTCATACTCGCATACCCTGTCCGTAAATGTACAATACGGATTTTGGGCAGTCTGCGGAAGAACGGATGAAAATTCAACGGTAACTTTATAATCAGTCTGATCACCGTCATACGAAAACAGGGTGAACGGCCCTGAATTTCCGTAAGTTGCCTGCGAATTCACTTCCACGGTAAAATTACCGATTTTATACTTCTTAATTATCATAATCAGTAAATATAATCATGCAGTTGTTTTCATTAAGCTCCGGTGCTTTGACATAGGTCTGCGAATCGGCTTTGATTCCATCCACACGGAACTTATAGGTCACACTGCCGTTAACCAAATCGTCTTTTTTATCCTTATAATAAATATATATATCGGATTCTATATCCTTGCCTGAAATATTTTTCACCGATACAGAACCGTCAAGAACGCTTATCTCGAGTTTATCATCGTTTATAACAGGCGTTTTCTCAAAATCAATCTTATCTTTTGTCTGCCATGCTGTATAAACTTCGCCCGGATTGCTTCCGACATCTTCGTTGCACAGAAGAACAGCCTTTGTGCCTCTTAACAGTGCAGAAACATTGAATGTCAGTTCTCCGCTTTTTGTTTTCACGGTAAGCAAAGCATATTCAACATCGCTGTCCGAAACATTTTCGGCAACAACTGCAAGTCTTCCGTAATATTCATCAATTTCAATGATTTTCAGCCAGCCATCAACGGTGACACCGAGCTGAGCATTCTGAAATGCAACGGTTGTTGTCTGCGGATTCTTTGAATCCGAATTTTTCTTCACCAGGATAACAGCAACAACTGAAATTACAACAAGAACTGCCAGACCGATTGCAACAAATCTTTTCTTCATAAAAACACCTGTTTCAAGAAACGGAGTCCGTCATAAGATGAACTCCGTTTCTTTATTAATTTAGTTACGATGAAAATACATTGCTGTTGGCAAGAGGTATATCGTAGCATATCGTGTCATTCGGACCCGGAAGGAACATACATTGCGCTGTGTTGGAGAATATTGTCCAACCTGATTCTTCGTCAATAACAGGGCATTCATATTCAGCGCTGTTTGTGCCGAGAAGATAGCATCCGGAAGATACATTTGCTGTAATAGCGAGGCTTTCAAAAGCGATTGCGGGTTTAATATAGGACTTTTTCAAGTTTTGGGCTACCTCCTTTTACAGCATTAAAATATAATTCCGATCGATGCGAATACGGATCTGATAAATTCAAAGAATTTTGCGAACCACTCAGTTACAAGATCGATAATGGGAGCAGGTTCGGGTTTTTGGTTGTTTGTTCCGTCATCCGCTTCATCATCCGAAAGCGGAGTTACGGTTATGGTAAAGGTTACCGTTTTTGATTCATCTACATATCCGTTTGCATAAGCGCCTGTAACTTCATAGGTGAAAGTGCCGATTTCATCTGCAGGAATCAACAGAACCCATTCAATGTAATCATTTCCGTCAATATGAGAAGCAACAGATTCAATTTCCTTCGGAATCGAACGGATACCTTTTCGCTCCGTAACAACAAAGGAATCAACATCAAGAGATGATTTGAGATTTACAACAACAAATCCGTCACCGTTTTTATCCCTGATAACTCTGGGTGCCTGAATCATTTCGAGTCCGAGAGCAGCAGTTCTCATGCTCATAAGAGAATAAGCACGAATCGGTGTATCATTTGTTGAAGCAACCATGAGAACTTCGTTATCAATCGGTGTGGGAATACGGAAATATCCCTTGCCGCCGTTCTGCGAGAATGTCCACTTAAGATTCGTGATCGAAAGTACGCTGTCTTCGTCGCCCGTGTTCTGAATAACAACGGTTCCCGTGGTGTAATAATTGTTTCCGTCGCTGCCTTCAACCTGTTTCCAGGTGAGCTTTGCGTCATTCGGCAGCATGGTATTCAGAGAATAATAAATATCCGTTGCCGTTTCTATTACGGTATCCGTTGTTTTGGATGCATATGAAACGGTAAGCTTGGGATTGCCGCAGGCCAGCTTTGTTCCGAGCTGAATATCGGTAGGAACGGATGTTGCCCAGATTTCAAACGCAACAGCCTGATCTTTTGCAAGATACAGCTCATTGTTGGGACCTGCGTTTTTATAAGTTGCAATGTCATTGTTAAGTGCGGCAATACCGTCGATAAAGATAATACCCTGTGTATCCTTCTCTTCTGCCAGCGAATCGGCACCGATAAGCATATCCTTGAGTTCAAGATAGCTCGGATATTGCTCATCATCCGTTGCATACGCTTTCTTTACATCGCGGTCTTTGATATCGTCGTTTTCGCCTGCAGGCGAGTAAATCTTTATGGCATCAAGATATACTCTGTAATAGCTTGTGCCGTCTTCAGCTGTGGATGAATGACGGAATGCGCTTGTGAATGTGGGTGTTATCACAACATCGTAATGACCGTATTCAAGGTCCGTTATCTTGATAACGGGAATCTGATAAAGCGTATCTTTTGAATCATCGGTGGCAACAACCCAGCCGTAGGCAAATGCATATGAATATGCATAGGACGGATTGTCGGTTTCCGTTTCAACCACTTTGCCGTTTTCGTAATAATGGGGAACATCGGTGCTCATGCCGTTTTCATCATAATAATGAACGGTTTCGGTAACTTCGCCGTCTGCACCGTAATAATGTGCAGTTGATGTGATTGCACCGTTTTCATCATAGAATCTTGCATCGGATGTGCAGAGTCCGTTTTCGGACTTATACATGGGTGTAAGAGTGCTGTCAAGCGAAGGCTTGCCGTTGGCATCGGAATAGATTCTGCCGTAGTTGTATCCGTAGAAGGTATCAACAACGGTATTCAGCACTGACGCACCGTTTTCATCCTTAATCATAACGCTGAATGCACCCGTGGTGTTATCCGTAACGCTTATGAGGTCAAATCCCGTGCCTGTGAAATCGAATTCAACAGTCGGCCATGCCGCACCCGTTCCGCCGCTGTACTTCTTGTTGGGATTGTTCTTTGTGCTTACATCGACATAATGGGTTGAATTACCGCTGTATTCTGCGAATGACAAATAGTTTGTTTCGTATCCGTAGGGATTTGCCTCACTGTCGGTAAGGTCAGCTGCCTGCTTGAGATCGGTTGACTGCATACCTTCGGTTTTCCAGATACCGTACTGATTTGTGTTATTATCATAATTTGCAGGAACTTTACCGTTTGTGTAGGTTATGGTATCAAAAGTATCCTCATAATAAATCGCTGTTGCAGGAATGAAGGTTGTTTTTTCTATCTGATAGTATACAACCTCTTCCGCATAAGTCGGGTCACCCGTGATTTTTGCAACCACAAAGAAGTTTTCCGACTCTTTCATGTTCGTTGATTCAAGCGAATAAGAAACATTACCCTTGTTATCAACCGTGCATGTTCCGTATTTCATTCCGTCAACAGTGTATGTTTTACCGTCTTCAAACGGAATGATGATTTGAGGCAGTTCGAAAGTATATGTCGGGGTATAATCTTCGTTTACGGCGCAGATGCCGAGATATTCAATCTCAACACCGTTATCGAGAGCAGCCTGCGAAATTTCGTTGTTTGAGGTTATATCATATTCTACGGGCAGACCGTAATCGAGAGTAAGATTCTGGTCGGTAATCTTTACTTCTTCCGATGTTTCCGAAAGGTTGAAGGATATCAGACAGTTGGAGTCTGATGCGCCTCGTTCAAGATAGAAGAAGTTAAGAGTATGAACTTCACCGTCTGTTATTACTTCGTGAAGCTTGTTGATAGCGGCGATTGTGTCTGCGTTATATCCTGTTGCATCAGGGTTTTCGATATATTTATTATATGAATATGTTGTTGTGAACTCATCGCCTTTGAGAACGCCGTCAGTAACATCCATTGCATACTGATAATTGATGGAACAGTCTGTGAAGTTGATGGTTGCCGCACGGGCACCGTGAAGACCGCCGTTATCAAGAACGAGAACACCGTCGATATAAACGTAAACGTCGTCGTCGCCCGAGAAGTTGAATATAACATCTTCGCCGTTAACGTGTTTACCGCCCTTGGGAATATAGAAGTTATGCTCGAATGTGAAACCGTAGTGGTAAACCGCGCTTTCACTGTTATAATTCGTTGTTCCCTCTTTGTAGTTAAAGGGGAAGAAACCTGATTGTGTTTTATTATTCGGACCTGAAATAGTCCATTTTCCGACTTCATTGAGTTCCATTTCGGCAGTGTGGTTTTCATCATCAAATGAAGCCTGAACAAGATATCTGGTATCCTTGCTGTCATAATGATAAGTGTTGACACCGTATTCATCGGTACTGATGAACATGGGGAACTCCGTATCCCAGTAATACTTTGCATACTGACCTGATGTTGCATCTGTTACATTACCGCTCGCATCAAGGCTTTCACGGGTGAACAAATCGGGGAAATGAACGCTGATACCCGAAAGAGGTTCAAGGGTAACCTCTTTCCAGATGCCTGCACCGGTATCAAAACCGTAAGAATATTTATCAATATCATACATATCAACGGGACCGTCGTTTGCATAAGGAAGACCCTGAGTATAGGCTGCATGTGAGGTTATAACACCATTATCAAGAGTTGCACTTGCAAGACCCTGAACCGATGCACCGTCGTGAATGGGGCTTTCCGAACCGTCGGGGAATTTTTCAACAGGGTCATCGGCACCGTGGGTGTTAACTTTGGTCCAGATATTCCAGAGTGTAAGAGGAATTTTGTTATATGCAATATTGAGGGGCTGGCTATTTGACGGTTGATTCTGAATATTTATATCATTCTGAGCTCTGCCGGTAAACATCAGAGTATAAATTCTTGCATATGTTTCAACTGCTTCATCAAGTATCCTGTCAGCCTGACCTGCGCCCCAGACATTGGTATCGTAGCCGATAATATCCTTTATCTGTCTCACGAGGTTCTGATCTGCAAAAATAGCGGTTTTCATCTGTCTTACGGCAATATCATTCATCAAACGTCCGCCGTCTGAATAGTCGGCTGCACCTGTTGAGTTGTTATAACCGTATTTGAACAGAGTACCGTTGATTTTCTTGATATCCATTGAAAGAGCATCAATTGCGGCACGGATTGCTTCAGTTGCGGCTGAAAGTTCCGCATCTGTTACGTTGTCTTTTTTATAGACCGTAACTCCTGCATCAAGAGCATCGAGCAATTTTTCGTAGCTTGTTCTTGTGTAAGCAGAGTAATCATATCCGATACCTTCGTGAAGGATATCATAAAGTGCTTTCTTATAGGGATTGATAGTAGGAGTGGGAGTGGGTGTAGGAGTAGGTGTGCTGCCGCTGTCACCGCCTTCGTTGCCGCCTTCATCGTCATCCTCTCGTTC
This sequence comes from Acutalibacteraceae bacterium, assembly GCA_045631105.1. Taxonomy (GTDB): domain Bacteria; phylum Bacillota; class Clostridia; order Oscillospirales; family Acutalibacteraceae; genus CAG-177. Next base: position 9,674 of record JAZQTZ010000004.1, on the reverse strand, counting down.
GGATGAATATTCGGTCACGGAATAAAGCCACATTATCGAATTTGCATTATTTTCAGGCACAAACCAATCGTTTGGCGTTTCGGAATAAAAATGATGTGTACCTATTTTGTCACCTGTTGTATAAGTAAGGTGAATAGCATAGAAATTATTGTCGGACAAAAGAACCGAACCGTCGCTTCGGGGAGTAACCGTTATAGCCTGAGGATTGGAACCGTAAACGAGGTTCCATTCACCTATGTTTACATACAGGCCCGTGCTTTTATTCTTGATATAATAGGTGTTGTTGCCCTGATGAGTAAAAGTAAGGATATTGGAATCAATGGTTTCGAAATCCTCATACTGATTTGAATAACCTGTCGGAGGAGTTATTTCGTAAATATCATCGTTTGCGTATACAACATAATTCCAAAGAACTTCATCTGCAAACACCCAATCCTTGTTAAACAAAACATAATCGCCGTCTTTGATGCTTCCTGCCGAAACAGTTGAATCGGCAAGGTAAAGTTCCACCTTGTTCAGCTCCGAAGAAGGGGGCGGTGCAGCGGATTTACCTGACGGTTTTGAATACAGCCAGAGATCTGTGCTGGCGGTTTCGTCTGCTGTGAATTCATAAGGGCCCCAACCCTGACTCACGTAATATGTATCGTTAGAATCAATATGGAAAGAACCGTTCGCATTAAGCTCAACGTCAAATGCATGAGGTTCAGAGCCGAGCACAAGCATATAACTGTTTACGGTAAGATATCGGCCCGTTCTCTTATGCTGGATATAATATTTATTATTGCCCTGATGAGTAAACACAAACACGTTGCTGTCGGTTGTGTCGAAGCTCTCATACGTATAAGCAACGTCTTCGCTTGCCCATTCAGCGTTTTGAATGGTGCTGTCTTCTTCAACCGCCCAACCGTCATATACTCTGCCTGACATAAGAACTTTGTTGCTGTTTATTACATATTCGCCATTGGGAATATGTTGTGATGCGCTTGAATCGGGAATGAAAATCTCATATTTTTCAGGAACTGTTGTGTCATCTGAACCTGAATCGCCTGAACCCGAATCACCCGAACTGCCTGAATCATCGCCTGAACCCGAATCGCCCGAACCTGAATCACCTTCTTCTGCTTTCGGAGGTTCAAGCTCGTTGATATGGTGCTTAACCATTTCGTATTCATCGTAAAGAGTAACTTCGTATTCTTCGCCGTTCTGAAAAACCACTTCTTCAAATTCATCTGTAAGTTCAATACCTGTTTCACTTACAGATGTAACGGTAACACCGGGAACAATAATTTCCGATGTGCCGTCATTTGCAACAGCGGTGAAATTGATTGTGCCTTCTTCTTCCGTTGTTTTGAGAATTACAAGCGCTCTGCCGTTGAACATCTGTATTTCAGCCTCGGCATCGGATGCAATCACGGAATCCTGCTGGAACTTTTCGGCTGTTGCGGAATTACCGTTGTCAACACCGATGATTTTGGCATATCTGTCAGAATCATCATCAACATCAAAATTGATTGTGCCGTTATAGTCATTCATGAAGTTGCCGTTGGCATCCTGCGCTTCAAACTCAACATAAATATAATCCGAACCGTCTGCAACATATGTATTCTTATTCTGCCATGTTTTTACAGCAATCTGTGTTGCAGTGCCTGAAACGGACTTTGTCAAACCGACTGTATCGGTGATTTCCGCACCGTTTTCGTCATATGCTTTTACGGAAAGTTCGCCTGCCGCATATTTAACGTTGAACTGAGGATAGAAATCTTCTCCGCTGCCTGTGTAGAAACTGCCGACTTTGCAATTTGAATAATCAACTATACTTTCGGTCCATGTTTTGTATGTATAACCTGCGGGAGTTGTGTTGACTGCCGAAGTTGCGGTTGCGATAACATTACCGTTGAGGAGAAGCTCGATTTTCTTTGCATTGCTGTAAACAGCAACGTTTACATATCCGTTTTCAACATAAAGATTTTCTGAATTCCACGAACCCGGAACAAGGTGAAGAGTTGTGCTTCCTTCGTTCCAGAGACTTCTATAGAGATAATATGAATCCTTGGCGAAACCTGCGGTATCCACAATTCCGAAATACGATGTGTTGGGAACGAAATTCTCGTTGGGTCCGCTGTAATTCATCCAGGGAGTGGTTTCACCTATATAGTCAAAACCTGTCCAGACAAATTCGCCCGAGAAGAAGTCGTTTGTTGCAACATAATACCAGGCTTCCGCGGCTTCGTTACCCCAGCTGACAGCGTATGTGTCATAGGATGTGCACTGAAGAGTGGCATCATCCGCACCCATTGTGTAGTAAACACCTCGGCTGTTATTTGCTGAAGCGGCTTCGGTTGCAACGAAAGGCATTGATGACCTGAAATCATCGTTTCCGCCCATAAGCAAACTCCATGCATAGGGATTATAGTTACCGCCGATAACATCCATATAGCGGTCAACCAGCATTGTGGCGTCTGCGTGAGATTTATTGTTACCCTGAGTAAGAACTATATCGGGGTCAAGTCTATCCGTGATATCAGCGATTGACTTGACTATGTTTTCATAATTAGCAGTTGATTCGGCTGATTCTACGGTGAGGTTATAAAGTTCGTTACCTACACCCCAGGCAATGATACAGGGATCGTGTCTGTCACGGAGAACGGTTTGTTCAACAACAAACTCAAACCATTTCTGACCCTTTGCACCGATAAGGCAGGTATCTGCATTTACTGTCTGATTGAAATATTCGCTGAAATCGTGGTCATTATAGTTCTTGGAAGCATCCCATCCGTCAAAGAATTCTTCCATAACGAACAGTCCGAGTTCGTTACAGATATCAATAACAACTCTTGATGCGGTGTTATGAGTTGTACGGATTGCATTACAGCCCATATCCTTGAGGATAGAAAGCTGACGGTAAATTGCATCATATTCCTGAACAGCACCGAGCGCACCCTGATCATGGTGAAGGCTGACACCCTTGAGCTTCGTCAATTTACCGTTGATTGAAAATCCCGTGTCTTCATCCCATTCGATATAACGGTAGCCGAATGTGGTGTGATACTCATCGATAAGGTCGCCGTCTTCATTTCTTATAACAGTCCTGAGCTTATAGAGATTGGGGCTGTCAGGACTCCAGAGCTTGGGAGAATCGACTTCGGGTTTGAGAGTAACCGTCTGCTCTGCATTTGCAGGAACAAGAACAGTTGATGACACAACAGTATCGCTTACTGCGTTATGGTTATCATCAAGAATCGTAGCTTCAACGATAACTTTTTTGGAAATAGCCGTATCGTTATGCATTGTTATATCTGCATTTACGGTTCCGTCACCGTTTGCAATGCCGGGAGTTGTTACCTGGGGACCGTAGAGCGAAACATGAACAGGTCCTTTAATTGTGAGTCTGACATCTCTGTTGATACCCGAACCCGAATACCAACGGCTTGAGGGAATTTCATTGACAACCTTAACCGCAATGAGATTAAGCGACGTGTTTGAGCAGATAAGATAGTCCGAAATCTCAAAAGAAAAGCTGTTGTAGCCGTAATGATTTTCGCCGACATACTGACCGTTGACATAAACATAAGCATGCTGATATGCACCGTCAAAATCAATGGTGATGCAGTCGCCTGTGTAGTATTCATAAAGATTGAACCATTTTCTGTACCAGCCTGTACCGCCGGGAATGTTTCCGCTTTCAGCTTCGGTGCCTGTTGCGGAAAAGCCCTGTTCCATACTGAAATCGTGGGGCAGATCAACATTCTCCCAACCGGAATCGTCAAAACCTTTCAGGTAGGATGCCGAATCTTCGCTGAAAGCAAATTTCCAGCCCTTGTTGAAATCAAGTTCAACTCTGGCATCGTTATAATTCTGTTCATGACCTGCTATAGCCGATGCCTTGTTTGATTGCAGAAGCGATACCCATCCTTCATTGAACATCACCGATGCAATCATTAATATGCAGAGCATAAAAGCCAACGCTTTTTTTGCATTCTTCATAAACAATCCTCCTGAAATTTGTTTATTATTAAATAAAAGATTTTTCAAATATTTTATATATATTTCATAGGTAATATGAGTATATCAAACCAACGAAACAAAATCAATAAAAAAATCGAAAATAAAACGATTTTCTTCGGTTTTTTCGCAAATTATCACACCTTTTTTCTTTTGAAATATATTACGCAATATTTATATGCTGAAACAGAAAATTTAAAAGCGTGCAGATAAAAATCTGCACGCTTTTGTCATGCCGTTTTGACGGCATCCTTATTGATTTCAATGTATTCCGTCGCCTGCTCAAATGCGTCTCTGCACTTGAGTCGGACTGTGATTTTTGAGTCCTCATGAACAAGAATTTCCTCAATCATATCAACGACAATCGCTCTTGTCAGCGTCTCTATGTTGCCGAGTTTTCTGAAGCTTTCAACAAACGGATTATTCTCCATTCCGTTATTCTGTTCTTCGATTTTTTCTTTGGTCAATTTTATATCTTCGTCAAGTTTTTTAAGCTTGCTGTTGCAGTCATTTTTCAGCGACATATACTCTTCCGCAGAGATAATTCCTTTTTTAAAATCGGGATAAAGATCAAGAATCATATTGTTGAGAAATTCACGGTTTTTCAACTGATTTTCCAATGCTTTTGACAGCAAATCCGTCTTTGTTTTTCTTTTTTCGCCCGAATTTATCTTCCTGATAATCTCGTCATATTCCGTTGCAACTTCAACCATTTTCTGAAGAAAAACAAGCACCGCAGTTTCCATTTTATCAATGCGGATTGTGTGATTTGTGCAGGCTTTCCGCCTCGTTTTTTTCGCTGTTTCACATCGGTAATAGTGATATTCACGGTTCGGGTTATCATTGGATTTTTTGCCCATCGCCCTTCCGCAATCGGCGCATTTTACAAATCCCGCAAACAAATCGATCTCATGTTTTTCGGACGGTCTGCGGATGTTATGATTGAACAAAGACTGCGCTTTTTCAAAGGTTTCCGTGTCAATTATCGGCTCGTGAGTGCCTTTGACAACATACCATTCTTCTTTCGGAACGGCAACACATTGCTTGATTTTATAGCTGATTTTCGTGTTCTTACCCTGCACCATATTGCCGATATACATTTCGTTTTTAAGGATTCTTCTGACCGAACTTTCGGGCCACATTCCGTCTGTGATTTTACCCGACGGATGCCTGTAATTCATGCCTTTCTGCTTTTTATAAGCCGACGGATTCGGAAGTCCCATTTCGTTCAGCTGATGGGTTATTTCATAAATGCTTACACCCGAAACAAACTTTTCAAATATCATTCTGACAACTGCCGCAGCTTCTTCATCAACGATGATTTTGTGGCGGTCATTGGGGTCTTTCAGATACCCGTAAGAGGCAAACGAACCGATGAAATCGCCGTTGTTACGCCTCATGTTCAATGTACCCCTGACATTAACCGAAGTTGCCGCAGAAACACTCTCATTGATAACATTGGTAACACCGATAGTGATACACTGTGTAAAAGCATTCATATTGCTCGATTCGGTATCGACACAATTATTGATTGCAATGAGTCTGACGGAGTGACGCACAAAAAAATCGCCGATATAATAACCTCCGTCGGCATAGTTTCTGCCGAATCGTGACAGGTCTTTTACCACAACGCATTTTATAATACCTGCCTCGATATCTCTTTTCATCCGTTCGAATCCCGATCTGTCAAAATCGGTTCCGGTACAGCCGTCGTCAATATAATAATCATAGAGTTCAAGTTCGGGATGAAGCTTGAGAAATTCTTTGATAATCTCTCTCTGCGATGCCACGGAATCGCTTTCTTCCTTGTCGCCGTCTTCCTTTGAAAGTCGGATATAAACAGCTGTTTTACGGAGTTTCAGGCCTTCCGTAAGCTGCTCTTTTTTCGCTTTTTTTGTATACATTATAAAGCCACCTTTTCTTCAGCATAAGGCAGCACGGTTATCATTCCTCAAAATTATACCGCACTGCCGTCTGAATTTCAACTTGTAAAATCATCCTGCAAGAATAACATCTTTGAGTATTTCCGAAAAATCTTTTCCGTCGCCGAATTCGACTTTGACAACAACATCATCAACCCTGAAAAGATAGGGATTGCCGACCTGTGCGATAAAATCGTCTGTACGGCGGTTTAAAGACGCTTTCGGGTTCACTTTAACATTTCTCAAATCGACAAGTTCATCTGCATTACAAGCTGATATATCGGCATTTCTGAGATGCTTCAAATCATTCACCGTCAAATCACTCCTTATAAAGTGATTTTTGGATAATTTTCCGTTCTTTATTCCCGTTACATTGATTGTTTTAAGATTATGAGGCATCACTTCTCTCCTTTCGGTAAGTTTTGATTCAATTATGACAGTTTTTTAACCCCGAAATTTCTACGCCACAGTTTTTTCGGGATTTTTCAAAAATTTTTATGTGTTAAGATAACTTGCGATTGTTACATCGTTTCTCCAATGACTCAATTTAAAAACGCTCGTGGCAAGAACTGCCAATTTAAGGTGCCGTCCGTCATTCCCCAACTGCTTTGCTTTCTCTCTGTTCTTCCCTCTCAACACCCAATATCCCGTTATCTGCTTTCTGTCAAAACATTTCGGTTTTCCCGTTTTCGGATTGATGTTGTATTTATTCCATCGGGCAAGAATTTCTTGTTCCAATTGTTTCGCATACTCGGGATTTTCTTTGATTTTCTGAACCTGAATGCGGTAATATTCTTTCGCCGATTCGGCACGGAGTTTATGCAGATTCAGATGATTCATAAACATTTCGGGCGGAAATACAGGTTCGTCGGGCCCTACACGTTCAAAACACTTGCGAACAAACTCAACATCTTCAGGTTTGTTCAATCGATTTAACGTGTATTTCCCTCCCTTACCGCGCAAAATTTCGACCGACCAATATCCGCTCTCATCTTTCTTGAAATTACAGCCTTTAAGCTTTTTCAGTTCGTCTTTTCTGATTCCGACTCTTAAGTTGAAATCAACAAGTTCTTTCCATGCTTCGTTTTCCAAATCATTCGCCTTGCACGGTACAAACGGCTCTTTTCTTCCTCTCGTGTATTCCGATGTATGCCTCTTGGGTTTATTGTCAATATCCGCAAGATTTATACCGTTCATTGAACTTGAAACTCCCGCAAGATATGTGTGGATTGTACTCGGTGTATACCCCTGTTTTTTCAAAAAATCGCAGTACAGTTTCGCATAATCAAGATTGCAACAGGAGTCATAATCTCTGCAGTCAAAATTCTCTCTGCAATACTGCACATACGCATAACTGTGTCGCAGAAACTGACGGTATGTTTTCTGATTCGGATAATTTTTCGACTTAAGTTTAGCATCAACATCCAGCATTATCTGTTGGGTGACACTCAGTCGCCTCGGTCTCTTAGCCATTCAATTTCCTCTTCGGTCATCTCCGAGCTGTGCCAGAATGCTGATAAACTGTAGCTTTCGAACTCATTGCAAATAACATCAATGTTGTATTCTTCCCTGTCGATTGTCAGTCTTTCATATTTCTTTTCATTGAATATTTCTGATGCTTTGCAGTCAAAAAATTTATCCCACACAGCATCTTCGCCGTCACCCGAATAATCAACAAAATAAAAACTCACGTGATTATAATCGCAGTCTGGCGAATAATCTTCGTACACCCAATTTGAAAATTCCGTATATCCTGCCATATAAATTTTCGGAGATTTTCCGAGCTTTTTATTTCTCAGAAGCTCTTTCAACTCATTTTCTTTGCAAACATAAAAATCATTATTCATACTGATACTTCCTTTTCTGGTAAATTGTCTTGGCTCTGTTTCCGCTGTAATTTATACAGCCCCGAGCGACGGAACTGATCGGTTCGACACTCCGATCACGTTGGCACCCGATTGTCTGTGCAACCCGTTACGCCGCCGCAAAATCTGGTTACAATCGTTATTTACAACGCTTGTAACCATTTTTGCGTGAAATTCTCACGCCTTTTGCGGCTGTCCTCCCGTTAAGATTTTGTTATGTTCGGCTTCACTCCCTGTGTCTGTATTTGACATAGTTATGACAGATTGCCTCACAATTCAATTTCAAAAATTATTTTTGATCAGCTTTTCACCCTGTTCAAAATCAATCGGCACAACTCTGTTGTTTTCCGCTATCAGGTATTCTCCCGTGAATATGTTTCTCATCAAAAATCCGTAAGCGGGAGGATTGAAACTGAAAATTCTCTTTTCCGAGAGAGCGACGTATGCGTTTTCAAAATTAAATGCAGAATTTTTCATGACTAAAAAATTCTCCTTTCATAAAAATATTTTCCCGAACTTTGTCGGTTTCGCTATAGTTATGACATTTTTTGAAACGCAAAAATTTTCTGTCACAGCAAAAATTGCAAAAAATAAAGCATTGCAGAAAAACTGCAATGCTTTGGTCACCGTTTATTTGGCAAAAGGTCTGTATCTCTGTTCATTTCAAGTCACTGTTGATTTTTAGAAATATTGATTGTATAATATATAATATAGATTTGTCTTTATTTCATTTGGAAGGTTGCAATATGAAAGTTTTAATTTATTATCCGCCCAACAAATTGGGTATGAGTGACTTCAGAAAAACCGATTACTCATCTCTCGCTGAAAGAGCAAGAAAAGAACTGGACAGTAAGATTCCCAATTTCGGCAATAAGGTCTGGTTGCAAGGAATTTTATCCGAAATAGACGTTGAAGAAACTACATACGAATTCGGCTATGACGAACTGACTGAAGAATATATCAACAGTAATTATGATTGTGTTCTTTTACCGTTGGCAAACTGTTTTCACTATAATTGGATACCTTATTTAGAAAAGAGAGCATCTCATGTCAGCAAACTCAAAATTCCTGTTTATGTCATCGCCTGCGGTATACAAGCAAAATCATACGATGAGATTGATTCTTTAGTTGACTCAATAAAGGAGCCTGCCACAAAATTTATAAAATCCGTTTATAATACAGGTGGCGAATTCGCACTCAGAGGTTATTTTACTGCTGAATTTTTTGAACGTTTGGGATTCAAAGATGCTGTTGTAACCGGATGCCCCTCAATTTTTCAAATGGGAAGGGATTTGACTATTTCGAACGAAAAGGTTTCACGAAAAGACTTTATTTCAACCGTTAACGGAACATTCAAGCTCCCCATCTCTGACAAAGATGTCAAATCATCTGATTTCATTTGTCAGGATGTATACGGAAAAGTACTGTACGATCCTGAGTATTTCATTTCCAATCCACTCACATTCAGACGAATCCTGAAATATATCAAAAGAGGCGACTATGACTTTGTAAGAGCGGTAGCAAACAATAAAATCAAGTTGTTTGCAGACACTCAGCAATGGATGAGTTATTATATCCACAACAATGTCAGTTTCTCATTCGGAAGCAGAATACACGGAACAATAATGCCTATCCTCTCTGGAGTTCCGTCTTTATGTTATACTATGGATGCAAGAACACGAGAAATGACTGAATTTTTTGATATTCCTAATATTATCCCCTCTTCCAATCTCTCCAAAAAAGATATGTATGAATGGTATTGCGAAACAGACTACAGTACTTTTAATGCAAACTTTGCCAAAAGGTTTGACAACTTTGAAAAGTTCTTGCAAAAATGCGGACTTGTCAAAAAAATCAATCAAAACAACCCATTTATGCAAAAAAC
>JAZQTZ010000003.1:0-3732 GCA_045631105.1 Acutalibacteraceae bacterium | reverse complement strand
GTTGAACCGATCTGAAGATAGCTCTTGCCTCTCATTGTTGCAACTGCAACAGCTGAACGAGCGAAACGAAGGAGCTTTTCCTTAACATCGTCGGGCATAGTTGTGTCGTCAGCATCCTGAACGTCCTTGCCGTAGATGCCGAATGCGGGGAGACCCTTCTGTGCGTGAGCTGCAAGAACTGATGCAAGATAAACTGCACCGGGTCTTTCAGTAGCATTGAAGCCCCAAACACCCTTGATTGTTAAGGGATCCATATCCATTGTTTCGGAGCCGTAGCACCAGCAGGGAGTAACGGAAAGAGTGATGTCAACGCCTTCCTTCTTGAACTTTGCTGCGCAAGCTGCTGCTTCTGCAACACGGCCGATTGTTGTGTCAGCGATAACAACCTTAACGGGTTCGCCGTTTGAATAACGGAGATTTTCTTCGAAGAGAGCCTTGGCTGCCTTTGCCATATTCATTGTCTGCTCTTCAAGTGAACCTCTAACGTTGAGGGGTCCTCTTCTTCCGTCGATAGTGGGGCGAATACCGATAACGGGATAATCGCCGATAAGTCTGCTTTTTGCCATAATAGCATCTTCCTTTCTATGTGTGTATGTATGTTTATTTTATTTAACAACCTTTTTGAATCTCTCGTAAGCCTTTGACCATGCGTCGGCATTTTCGGGAGCATATTCAACTGTTTTTTCGCTTGCTTTAACGATTTTGCGAGCTTCTGCAACGCTCTTGACTGCGCCGCAAGCCATGAGCTGAACGGCGATATTTCCGAGAACGGTTGCTTCGATAGGTCCTGCGATAACTGTTCTGCCGCATGATGAAGCGGTCATCTGACAAAGGAGAGTATCCTTTGTGCCGCCGCCGATAACGTGAATTACGGGATAGGTTTTGCCCGTGCAGTTTTCAAGGTTATCAATGGTGAGGCGGTATTTCATCGCAAGGCTTTCGTAGATGCAGCGCATAACCTCGCCAACGCTTTCGGGAACGGGCTGGTTGGTTTTGCGGCAATATTCACGAACTCTTTCGGGAATGTTTCCGTGGGGAACAAATTCGGGAGCATCGGGGTCGATGAAGCACTTGAAGGGTTCAGCCGCAAGAGCGAGCTTTTCAAGGTCTGCATAGGAATAATCGCTGCCGTGTCTGTTCCAATGTCTGCGGCTTTCCTGAATGAGCCAGAGACCGATTATGTTTTTGAGGAAACCGACCGATGAATCACAGCCGCCCTCGTTTGTAACGTTCATTGCAAGGGATGTTTCGTTGACGATGGGATTTCTGAGTTCAGTTCCGAAAAGCGACCATGTTCCGCTTGAAAGGAAAGCGAAATCTTCGCTTTCGGCGGGTACGGCGGTGATGGCGCTTTGCGTATCGTGACCGCAAACGCTGATAACGTCAACGTCCTTGATACCGCATTCTTCGCAGATATCGTCGGTCACCTTGCCGAGAACAGTTCCCGAGGGAACGATTTCGCCGAGAAGCTTTGAGGGGATGCCGAGCTTTTCGATATAGTCGGTTGCCCATGATTTTGTTTCAAGGTCAATCATCTGCGAGGTTGTTGCGATTGAATATTCGGTTGTCATTTTGCCCGTGAGCATATAACCGAAAAGGTCGGGCATGAAAAGAAGTCTGTCCGCTCTTTCGAGAATATGGGGACGGTATTTTTTGAGCGCATAGAGCTGATAAACGGTGTTAAGCTCCATGAACTGAATGCCCGTTTTGAAATAGAAATCCTTGTTGGGGATTATCTCTGCGCATTCTTCGATAAGACCGACTGTGCGTTCATCACGGTAATGAACGGGATTTTCAAGAAGGCATCCGAATTCGTCGATAAGACCGAAGTCAACGCCCCATGTATCAATGCCGATGCTGTCAAAACCGCCCGCATTCTTGGCGTTGACGATACCCTGCTTGATGTTATAGAAAAGGCGCAGAACGTCCCAATACATGGTTTTTCCAACCTTTACGGGGTCGTTTGAAAAGCGGTGAACTTCTTCGAGAGTGATTTTTTCGCCGTCGAATTTACCGAGAATGGCTCTTCCGCTCGATGCGCCGAAGTCAATGGCTAAAACTCTTTTGTCCATAATTGCTCCTTACTGAATTACAACGCCTTTTTTGAGAATGATGTTGGCATAGATAGCTGTTTCGCCTGTTGCGATAACGGCATAAGCCTTCTTTGCTCTGTCATAGAAAGCAAATCTTTCAACGAGCTCGATATTCTTTTCGCCTTCTTCGGCAAGGATTGTCTTTTTGTAGTCTTCCCAGATGGGAGGAGGATTTGATGCATCGCCGTTATCCATGAGTGCAACGGGAGCGTCAACATATGTATCAAGAGGCATGAGCTTGAGGATAGCGGAGAGAATTTCGTCAACACCGTGACCGTCAAGGCGTACAAGTCTCTGTGCAATTGAAGCTGAGGGGAAATTGCCGTCGCCGATAACGATTTCGTCACCGTGACCCATTTCCATGAGGATTTTAAGAAGTTCGGGGGAAATTACGGGGGAGATGTTTTTAAGCATGATTTTTGTTCCTTTCTTTACATTATTGCATACATGCTGTACATATGGCTGTAAATGCCGTCTTTTTTCATAAGCTCGGAATGTGAGCCGTGCTCTGCGATGCCGTCTTCGGTGAGAACAACGATTTCGTCGGCATTGCGGATAGTGGTAAGACGGTGGGCGATGGTGAGAGTTGTTCTGCCCTCGGAAAGGCGTTCAAGCGATTCCTGAACGAGCTTTTCGCTCTCGTTATCAAGCGCCGAGGTTGCTTCGTCGAGCAGAAGCACGGGAGGATTCTTGAGGAAAACTCTCGCAATTGAGATTCTCTGCTTCTGACCGCCCGAAAGCTTGACGCCTCTTTCGCCGATATATGTATCAAAGCCGTCGGGGAGTGCGCTGATGAAATCATATGCGCCCGCCTTTTTGGTGGCTTCGATAATTTCTTCTTCAGTTGCGTTGGGTTTGCCGTAGATAAGATTATCACGGATTGTTCCCGAGAAAAGATAAACATCCTGAGCAACAACGCCGATATTCGAACGGAGCGAATGGAGGGTTATATCCTTGATATTCTTTCCGTCGAGGAGAATATCGCCGCTTTCAGCTTCGTAAAATCTCGGAATGAGATTGCAGAGCGTTGTTTTACCGCCGCCGCTGGGTCCCACAAGCGCAACGTTTGAGCCGCTCGGGATATGTAAATCAAGGTGGTTGAGAATGGTCTTTTCGCCCTTGACATAGCTGAACGAAACATCCTTGAAAACGATATCGCCCTTGACATCCGTGATATCAACAGCATCGGGGCTGTCGGTGATATCGGGGATTTCGTCCATAATTTCAGCAAAACGCTCGATGCCGGTTATACCTCTGCTGAACTGCTCGCTGAAATCAACAATTGAACGGATTGAACCGAGAAGAGTTGAAACAAGAAGAAGGCTGGCGGCGAAGTCACCGGGACTTGTTACGCCGATATGCATGAAATATGCGCCGACTCCCACAACTGCGATATACATCGTGCCGTCAAGCATGGTGACGGTTGAGTGGAACTTGGACATATATTCATAGCTCTTCTTTTTGATGTTTACATAATCTCGGTTGCCTTCGATGAACTTTTCTTTTTCGGTCTGTACATTGGTGAATGAACGGACAACCCTTACACCGAGAAGGCTGTCTTCAATTCTCGCGTTGATCTCGCCAACCTGATGACGGCTCTGGCGGAATGTGTCGCGCATTTTTGTGCGGGTTTTCTTGG
>JAZQTZ010000002.1:0-32858 GCA_045631105.1 Acutalibacteraceae bacterium | reverse complement strand
CGCCCTCATCTGTGGGTCTTGAGTCGATAACCTTGCTTTCTTCGCAGCTGCAAAACGGACATCTCATGGCATTTACACTCCTTGATTTTAGTTTTTGGTTTTTATCTTTTTGCCGCAGAGCTCAATGCTCTTTTTGGCAAGCGTGAGCAGGGAATCAACAATGGTTTCGTCGGCGATGCTGTAGTCACGGTAGATAATCGATAACTCCGTGCAACCGAGAACAACGCAGTCGCAACCCGCTTTTTTCAGATTGTTGATAATTCTCCAGAAAGCTTCAATATCAACGCTTTTACCCGCTTTTACCTGGTCATAGATAATCTCCATGAGCTTTTCGGTATCGTTTTCATCGGGTACGGCAAAATCAAGATTGTGCCTTTTCAGCATGTTCTGATATGCCCCTGAAACAAGAGTGCCTTTGGTTGCGAGTATTCCGACTTTTTTTGCGTCGGGAAGCAAATTTTTAATATGAAGAACGGTTTCCTCAATTATGTTGATAATATGAGTGTCAACCGCATTCTGAATTTCATCGTAGAAAAAATGAGCGGTGTTGCAGGGAATGACAATATAATCTGCACCTGCGTTTTCAAGCGTTTTAGCATCGGCTGTCATCTGGGGCAGGGGGTTGGGCTCGCTTCTGTCAAGTATATAATTCGTGCGGTCATGAATTGCCGCATGATTTAAAATTATCATCGAAACATGCTCCTGGTCCGTCGCCGCATCAGTGCATCTTATAACAAGCTCTGCAAAATAAATTGTTGCAAGAGGACCGACTCCTCCAAGTACGCCGAGCTTTATTTCTTTTTTATCGCTCATTGATTTAATCACTATCCGTAAATTTTGTATTTTCTTATCTGGTTATAGAAAACAGCGTTTGTGTAGAATATACGCTTTTTGTTTTTATCTGCCGCATATTTGATGGGGAAGGTCCATCTGCCTTCCTTCATGAGCTTGAGTGCTCTGTTTTTGAGTTCTTCATCATGAACATAATGTTTGATAACATATTTGGGAACAAGAGAGAAAAGATGTTCCTTATCGGCAACGGTGTATTCGAGTTCCTTTTCGTAGATAAGGTCGTCAACAATCCATTTTACGGTGTTGAATCCGCTTGCCGTAACATAGAAATTGCTTCTGCCGAGGCGGACGTTTATCTCGAAGAACTTAAACTTGCCGTCACGGGTATCGTATTTGATATCAAAGTTTGCAAAGCCGACATATCCGATATGCTCAAGGAATTTGGTCGCCGCCGCAACAATCTGATCGTTGACTTCGTTGATGATGACAACGGGATTACCGATTGCAGAGGGAGTATGGTCCTCAAGGAGAACATGTCCGAGAGATGCAAATTTAACTTTTGAGTTTCTGTCGCAATAGCAGGTGAGAACTCTCATGTAAGTGTCGTCACCGGGAATGCAGTCCTGAATAAGGAATTTATAGTTGTAGTCTGTTTTTTCAAGCTTTGCGAGCATATCGTCAAGTTCTTGTCTGGTCTTGAATCTGAAAACCTTGCGCTTGCCGTCAAATTTCGCATAGTGATACATGGCGCTGTTTGCAGGCTTTGCAATAATGGGGTATTCAAAATCAAAATCCATGGCGTTTTCTTCGCCGCAATTATAAACATAGGTGTCGGGATAATCTATTCCCAACTCCTCACAGATTTCGTAGAATTTATCTTTGAGAACAATTTTGTTGAGCAAATCCTCATCGATATAGGGGATAACGTAATATTCGCTGAGAATGGGCTTGTTTTCAATGAGAATTCTTACATACCAGTCACCGCAGCCGAGAACAATGAGCTTCTTTTTGCCCTTGAATTCTTTGCCGACTTCAATGAGGGTGTTAATAAGAGTTTCTTTGTTTTCAAGACCCGGAAAAACACGGTTTTCAATAATGTCGCTGTTTGCGATATACTGGCATTCTTTCATGCTCAGAACAAGCGACTTGATTTTATATTCTTCATGAAAGCTTCTTGCGAGGCTGTAAGCTGTAAAATCTGCGCCCAGAATAACAGGCAGGAATTCACGTTCTTCAAATACCATTTTCTGACACTCCGATAATTTAAACAAAGTTAAATTTATTATATTACATACAAAATGAAAATGCAAGCGATTTATACAATTTTATATGGTGATTTTTATAAATTTTGCATATAACTCAAAGCGGTCTGTAAATCATCAATATTGCTGAAATTTTCGCGGTAAAGTTCGATGATATAATCCCCCTTATATCCCGAAGAATTCATGATTTCCATAAGCTTTTTAAAGTCGAAAATTCCTTTGCCAGGGGGAAGGCAATCCGAGATTTCCGTGTGGTCGCTGATGTGGATATGAACAATGTCATTTTTGAATTTTTCAGCAAAATCAAGAGGCGAAAATCCTGCTCGCACAGCCTGTTTGACATCAAAGACAAGCTTAAAATCATCGCCGAGGAAGTTCTTCATTTTCTGAACAAAATCAGGATTTTCGCAAAGGTGTCTGTTGACGTTTTCATGGCATACTTTTATGCCGGATTTCTTGCCTTCTTCAATAAGTATCGCAAATCTTTCAAAGTATTCCGTATCGCTTATTTTTGCGCCCGTAAGTGCACCGTGAATAACCGAAAAATCTGCTCCGAGGGCGGATGTAACTTCAAAATTGCGCTTGTAAAATTCAAGCATATCATCGAATCTTCTTCTGTATGCGCTGAAGAGCATATAGGTCTCCGCAAACGAAGAAAACGGATGAACCGCAGAGATTTTCATGCCGTATTCATCACGTATTTTATTGAGAATTTTTGCAAATTCAAGAGTCGTTTCGCTCGGAGAATTGAGAAAAACTTCGCAGGTCTTTACACCGGTTTTTCCAAGCATATCAAGGGATTTTTCTGTTTCGAGGGGATACAGACACGATGTTGAAATTCCTAAAGGCATTATTTTCATTCCTTAAATGGTAATATTTTAGATTTGAAAAGCTTTTGTTTGTGTTTTATAATTTTTGCATAAGGAGGTCGCTATGAAAGAGATATTAAAAAATGCAGACCGAAATGCAAAACATGTGTTTATTATCGGTTGGATAATTATTGCTGTTATGCTTGTTGCATCAACCGTTTTTTACATAGGTGCAGAAGAGCTTTTTGACTATTATATCGCAATCGATATCAGCGAAAAGCTTCTCGAATGGGTAAGACCGGTTTCGGTCGGCGTTTTTGCCGCTTCAACGGGCACGGAATACTATCGAAAGAGAAAAAAGAACTCCTCGGGATGAATTATATCACAATTGCATGAAAATTAAAATAAAAAGGTTGAGAAAAGATTAAATTTTTCTCGACTTTTTTATTATGTTGTGTTAGTATATGAATAATAATACACATTTGTGTATGCATCGGAGGAAATAGAATGCTCAGAATTGCTATGCTTTCAAAGTGGCATGTTCATGCGGAGGGATATGCCCGTGATTTTATTAAAACAGAGAAAGCCGAAATAGTTGCAGTATGGGATGAAAAACCCGAAAGAGGTATGCCCTGGGCAGAAAAGCTCGGCTGTGATTTTGAATCCGACCTTGATGCTCTTCTTGCAAGAGAAGATGTTGATGCTGTTTGTTGTTGCGCTCCCACAACAATGCATAAGGAAGTGCTTATCAAAGCTGCAAAGGCAGGCAAACATATTTTTACCGAAAAAACCCTTGCATGCACGGTTGAGGAATGCCGTGAAATCGAAAAAGCCATCGTAGAAAACGGTATCACATTCACGATTTCATTTCCTCATAAGGCATGGAGCGCTGTCAAATTTGCAAAAGAACATATTGAAAACGGTGATTTCGGAAGAGTTACAAATGTCAGAATCCGTAATGCGCACAACGGCGTAAGCGGTAAATGGCTTCCCGAATATTGGTTTGTCAAGGAAGACTGTGCAGGCGGTGCGATGATGGACCTCGGCTGCCATCCCATGTATCTTCTTGCATATCTTTGCGGTAAACCCAAAAAGATAACGGGCATTGCAAACTCTGTTCTCGGAACACCTGTTGATGAAAATGCGGTTTCGGTTATCGAATTCGAAAACGGTATTATCGGCGTTTCGGAAACATCGTTCCTCGCTTTTTCATCGCCCTATACCATTGAGGTTCACGGCACGGAAGGCATTTTCCTCTGGAGAGGCGCGGATGATGTCAAATATAAGACAATGCAGACCGCAAAACTCAACAGAAGTTTCATAACACCCGATGTTCTTCCCGAACAGGGTGAACATCCGATTGATGTTTTTGTTAATGCTTGCGTCAACGGAACGGGAACACCAGAAGGCATGGGAACAAAGGAAGCAATCGAACTCGCAGAGCTTCTTGAAAATTCATACATATCATATGAAACGGGCAAAACCGTTGAAATATAAGGAGAGATAAAGATGAAAACAGAGCTTCATTATTATGATATATTTCCGAAAGTTTTCCCTGCAGGAAAAGAAATCGAGATAACAATCAAACCTCTCGGATATCATGCAGATTTTGAAAATCCCGAAAATATCTATCTTGCAGTTTACGGTCTTGAAGACGGAAATCCCCGTGATTATCCTTACAGAGAAAACGGAAAGACAGTTGATTTCACATATGACGGCGTGATTAAATTCAAGTATGAATTCCCTTATGAACAGGAATATTTCATCCGTATTTTTGAGAAAGATACAAACAAAAGACTTCTTCAGCTGAGTGTTTATGCTCTTGCGGAAGACCTTTGCGGAAGATATCCCCTCATCGGTGATTTGCATATGCATACCTGCCGTTCCGACGGAAGACAGGCTCCCGCAATCGTCAGCGCAAACTACAGAAAGCACGGCTATGATTTCTTTGCAATAACCGACCATAACCGTTATTATCCCTCACTTGAGGCCATTGAAACTTATAAGGATGTTCCCATTGAATTCAACATCATTCCCGGCGAAGAAGTTCATCTTCCCGACGTTGCTCCCGACCATATCAACGATGTTCATATCGTAAACTTCGGTGGCAAATATTCCGTAAACGCAATTCTCAAAGACGAGCACACCGAAGAATTCGGCAACGATATCGAAAAACGCCGCTTTGAAGGTTTCCCTTGCCCCGATCAGCTTGATGAAGACGGATACAGAGCAGAGGTTGATGCGCTTATCCCCACTCTTGATATTCCGGAGGGAATCGAACCTTTTACATATGCAAGCTGTATCTGGGTGTTCAATCATATCAAAAAGGCTGAAGGTCTCGGAATTTTCTGCCATCCCTATTGGATTTCAAATGTTTATCAGGTTCCCGAAACCTTTACCGACTATATGCTCAAAACTCATCCGTTTGATGCATTTGAAGTTCTCGGCGGCGAAAACTATTATGAACAGAACGGTCTTCAGACTCATAAGTATTATGAAGTTCTTGCGAAAGGCTATGATAAATTCCCCATCGTCGGAAGCACAGACAGCCACAGCTCGGTAAACAATGAAAACGCCTATGTTGCTTCAACAATGGTATTCTCGCCTGCAAACGAAAGAACAGCAATTATTGATTCAATCAAGAATTTCTATTCAATAGCAATCGACGGCATCAGCAAGGAATTCCGCCTTGTCGGTGATTTCAGATTTGCAAAATATGCAAACTTCCTGCTCAAGAATTATTTCCCGCTTCATGATGACCTTTGCTATGAAGAGGGCAGAGCGATGAAGGATTATGCATGCGGAATTGAAGGGGCAAAAGAAACTCTTGAATTCATCAGCGGCAGAGTTCAGAAACAGAGAGAAAAATATTTTGCATTTTAATTGAAAAAAGGAGGTATTGTTGTGGCAAAACAGCGTTCACTTGATGCCGAGTTTGTCCATCCCAACAAAATCGGATTCAAAGACGGTTTGGGATATGCATTCGGCGATGCGGCAAATTTGTTTGTCCTTACATATGTTTCATCTTATCTTAAGGTGTTCTTCACCGATATTCTCAAGGTTGCGGAAAGCAAGATAACAACTCTTCTTCTTATCGCAAGACTCTGGGACGCAATCAATGACCCTCTTTGGGGAAATCTTATTGCGAAAAAAAGACCCAACAAAGACGGAAAATACAGACCTTTCATTAAGTGGTTTGCGATTCCTCTCGGAATAATGGCGATGCTCTGCTTCGTCAATTTCAGAGCATTCACAAACAACGAACTGATAGTTGTTGCTCTCATGTATGTTACATATATCGGTTTCGGTATGATGTATACAACTATCAATATTCCCTACGGTTCACTCGCATCCGTTATTACCGATGACCCCGAAGGAAGAACTCTTCTTTCAACCTTCCGTTCAATCGGTGCAGGTCTCGGCGGCGCAATTCCTCTTCTTATCGGTCCCATGATTATTTATACCGTTACGGGAACAAACAGCGAAGGTAATCCCGTTAAGGCTGCCGATGCAGGCGGAATGTTAAAATTCGGTATAATTATGGGCGTTCTTTCCATAATTTTCTATTTCCTTTGCTTCAAGACAACCAAGGAAAGAGTTGCTTCGGAAGAAGAACCTCAGGTTGATATCAAGGGAATGTATAAGGGAATGATGAAGAGCAGACCGTTCATCGTTGCTTGTCTTTCGGGTATTCTTATCAGCGGTCAGCTTCAGTTTGCATCCCTCAACCAGTATCTTTATAAGAACTATTTTGAAAACACCGACCTTTCAATCATCGGCACAATCGCAAACTATCTTCCCATGGCTGTTATGATTTTCTTCATGCCCAAGCTTGTTAAGAAGTTCGGCAAGCAGGAGCTTTGCAGTGTTGGTACATTCTTCTCGGCAATCGCATCCGTTCTCATGTTCTTCATTGTTCCCCATTGTGCAAGAACAGGCAGCGCACCCGTTGTGTTCATGCTCTTCACATTCGTAATCGGTTTCGGTTATTCGTTTGTCAGCATCACAAACTGGGCGATTATTACCGACGTTATCGACTATCAGGAATATAAGACCGGTATCAGAAGCGAAAGTGCGGTTTATGCGGTTTATACCTTCTGCCGTAACCTCGGACAGACTCTTGCCGACGTTGGCGGCATGAAGCTTCTTGGTTCCGTTGCAGGTTATGACGGCGCAATCCACGGTTCAGCAGGATATGTTGAAGGCGTAGGCGAAGGAATACTTTTTGTTTGTACGGTTATTCCCGCAATCGTTTATACTCTCGTATTCATTCTCTTCAAATTCGGTTATCCCCTTAACAAATCAAGGCTAGAAACCATGTACTCTGCTCTCAGAGAAAGAAGAGATACAGGCGAAGAAGCTCTCGAAAGAACTCCTTCATAAATTTAAAAATCAATCTCCCGTAAGAACTGTTTGTTTTTACGGGAGATTTTATTGTTATTGCTCTTGATTTAATCTAAATACTGATATATAATATACAAGTATGTTTTATTAAATCCGCATTTTACGGCATTGCGGTGAAAGGGTGTTGAAATTGAAGAAAATCGGTTTTGACAACGCTGCTTATATCAGCAAACAGTCCGAGCAGATAAGCCAGCGCATAAATGAATTCGGAGGAAAGCTCTATCTTGAATTCGGAGGAAAGCTTTTTGACGATTTCCATGCTTCGAGAGTTCTGCCCGGCTTTGCGCCTGACAGTAAGCTTCAGATGCTCAAGAGTATTGCAGACGATGTTGAAGTTGTTATCGTAATCAATTCGGGGGATATTGAGAGCAATAAAATGCGCCGTGACCTCGGAATAACTTATGATGCCGATGTTCTGCGCCTTATTGATGAATACAGAAACGCAGGTCTTTTTGTCGGAAGTGTTGTGCTTGCACAGTTCAAAGAACAGCCTGCCGCAATTGCCTTCAAATCAAAGCTTGAAACTCTCGGAATCAAGGTTTTCACTCATCGCAATATCGAGGGTTACCCCTATAATGTTTCTCATATCGTAAGCGACGAAGGTTTCGGCAAGAACGAATTCATCGAAACCGAAAGACCTCTTGTTGTTATAACCGCACCCGGTCCCGGAAGCGGAAAAATGGCAACCTGTCTTTCACAGCTTTATCATGAAAATCAGAGAGGCAACAAAGCAGGTTATGCAAAGTTTGAAACCTTCCCCGTATGGAATCTTCCCCTCAAACATCCCGTAAATCTTGCTTATGAAGCCGCAACCGCTGACCTTAACGATGTAAACATGATTGACCCTTATCATCTTGATGCTTACGGTGTTACAACGGTTAACTATAACAGAGATGTTGAAGTTTTCCCCGTTCTCAATGCTATTTTTGAAAGAATCGAGGGCGTAAGTCCCTATAAATCACCCACCGATATGGGCGTTAACATGGCAGGTTATGCCATTTGTGACGATGAAGCAACAAGAGAAGCTTCAAAGCAGGAAATTATCCGCAGATATTTCAATGCTCTTTGCGACCTTAAGATGGGCAGAGGCAAGCAGGAAGCTGTTGATAAGATAGTCAGCCTTATGAATCAGGCGGGTATCGGCGTTGAGGACAGAAAGGTTATCAAAGCGGCTCTTGATAGAAGCGCAGAAACCGAAGGTCAGCCTGCTGTTGCAATCGAGCTTCCCGACGGTAAAATCGTAACGGGTAAAACCTCAAACCTTCTCGGTGCTTCAAGTGCGGCGCTTCTCAATGCGGCAAAGCATCTTGCAGGTCTTCCCGAAGATTTGCTCATGATTTCGCCTTCAATCATCGAACCCATTCAGGAGCTTAAAACAGGACTTCTCAAGGGAAGAAATCCCAGACTCCATTCCGACGAAACTCTTATCGCTCTTTCGATGAGTGCAAACACCAATCCCGTTGCCAAAAAAGCTCTTGAGGCAATAGAAGGTCTCAAGAATTGCGACGCTCATTCAACCGTTATTCTTTCCCAGGTTGATATGGATGTTTACAGAAAGCTCGGTCTTAACATTACCTGCGAGCCCAGATATCAGACCAAAAAACTTTATCACAAATAATAAAAACGGCAGTCACTTGACTGCCGTTTTGTTATTTATCTGTCAGATTCTTAATCCATTTTTTGCTTCTGAAACGGTGTAAGCTCATGAGTGATTTCGGTATATCTTCGCAGATGTACATTGCAAGAATAAGATATACAAAGTCAACTTTAACTATAAGACCGAGAATTGCAACAACCGGTACGCCTATAAGATAAAGCGAAATGCAGTCGTAGAAGATTCCGACTTTTGTGTCGCCGCCTGCCCTGAAAGTGCCGACGATAAGTGTATACGGAATGTTTCTTATCGGAAGCCACAGACAGTAAACAAGAACGAGCTTTGAAGCAAGGTCAAATGCCGCCTGAGTTTCAATGTCGAGAAGTGAAAGCACAGGATTTCTGATAACGATAAACAGTGCACCGGTTATAATTCCCACAATCGGAGTTATGACAACAAATTTTTTTGCAAGCTTATATGCACCGTTGCTGTTGCCTTCTCCGATGGTTTTGCCCGTCATGATTGAGCAGGCGTGACATACACCGACGAAGAAAACAAAGGCAATCTGCTCGATAGAGCTGAATATCGTATATCCCGCATAGGCTTCGCTGCCTTGTCTTGCAAAGACCATAACATAAATATTTGTGCCGATTGCCCATGCAACCTCGTTTAAAACAACAGGAAGACAGACAACCGAAAATCGACGTACAAAAGCTGCGGATAATTTGAAATATTCTTTGATTTTACCGTTGAAAATATCTTTCGATGTCCGAAGTACAATAAAAAGAAGAACTGACTGGAATGCCGTTGAAATCAAAGTTGCAAGAGCCGCACCTTTTATTCCGAGGGCAGGAAAACCAAGCTTGCCGTTGATGAGAATATAGTTGAGAAATGTATTCATAACAACGGATGCAAATGAAGTTATGAGAGGGGGATTAACCCTTTCTGTTGCTCGCAGAGCCGTGCAGGTTATCTGGTTGAATGCGCTGAAAATTCCCATGAAAGCAACGATTTTCATGTATTGAACCGAGGTGTCGATAACCTCTTGTTCAGCGGTGAAAACTCTTATCAGATATTGCGGTATAAGAAACATTGCAAGCGAAAATGCAACTGCAACGCCTGCGCTGAAAATGAGCGCAACGCCATATGATTTTTGTATGTTTTTCTTTTCTTTCGCACCCCAGAATTGAGAAATGAGTGCTGCAGAACCTGATGAAATTCCGAAATAGAAAAGGTTCATGAGGAATATCCATCTTGACGAAACCCCGACAGAAGAAACAACAACATTTCCGAGTCTTGTGACCATTGCCGTGTCAACAAGCTGTGCGCAGGAAACGAGCAATTGTTGAAACGCAATCGGCAGGGCGAGTCTCAATGCGTTTTTTACAAAATTACGATTCATGACGTTTTTCTCTTTCTGTTTTGATGGTAAATGTTAGTATATTTAGAATTTGACAAAAAGTCAACCAAAAACAAGCAAAATACCAAAAACTCTTTTGCTGTCGCTATTGATTTTTCGTGATATATAATATATAATATTTAGTTGTAGAAAACCCAAAATTAACCAAGAAGGTGTAAAATTATGTCAAACTTCAATGAATTTTCAGGCGTTTATTCCTTGCTTCTCACTCCCTTTAACTGGGACAGAACTCTCGATTACAAAACATACGAAGAATATGTTGCATGGCAGGCAGCTTTCAAACCCCAGCATCTTTTTGCTGTTTGCGGTTCATCAGAAATGATGGAACTTACTCCCGAAGAAAGAGTAAAGTGTGCAGGTCTTGCAGTTAAGAATTCAAACGGAGTTCCCGTTTTTGCAACAGGTAACCTTGCTGAAGACTTCAATGACCAGATTGAAGAAATGAAAAAACTTGAACAGCAGGGTGTTTCAGGTCTTGTTTTCGTAACAAAGGGTATGTGCGATAAGCCCGACCATATGTATGAATATATGACAGAACTTGCTTCTCATACAGAACTCCCCATCGTTCTTTATGAGTTCCCCGGTCTCAGACCTCATCTCATGGATCCCGTAACATACGGCAGACTTGCTGAAACAGGCAAATTCATGGGTATCAAGGATACAACCTGCAAACTCACAGAAATCGAAGCAAAGATTGCTGTTCAGGGCGATTCCAACGTTCTTCAGGCAAACATTCCCTTCCTTTTCGATTCATATGTGAAGGGCGCAAGAGGCGTTGTTGCAACTCCCACAGCATGCGGTGCAGACCTCTTTGTTAAGATGTGGGATGAATTCACAAAGGGCGATGTTGAAGCTGCAAGAAAGACACATCAGCATATTATCGCTCTTGACAATGCTATTGATTCAGGTTTCATGGCAAGCGCAAAATATCTTGTAAATCTTCGCGGAATCAAGGGTATGAAGTGGTTCACAAGAGGCGCTCACAACCTCGGTCCTGCAAGACTTCGCTCAATTGAAGTTTTCTATGACTGGGCAAAGGAAACAGGCGTTTTTGCTGACTAATCCCGAAGCTTGACAGAAAACAATATATTATTGTATATTATAATAAGTTTATTTCTATTTTGAAAATTTACGAGGGATGATATGAAAAAAATCAAGGCCAACGTATGCGCGGTAACGCATGCTGGCAGAATCCGCAGAGAAAATGAGGATAACTATAATCTTAATGGCCGAATGACCTCTACGGGTGATTTGAGAAAAGGATCGGCTTTCGTTCAGACAATGACAGAGCCTTTCCACCTATCCGTTTGTGACGGTATGGGTGGCGAAAGCTATGGCGAGCTTGCATCAGGTATAGCCGTTGAAACAATAGCTGCTCATGCGGCAAATGTTTATGAAAGCGGCGAGGACTACAGTTTTGCGATTTCAAATTGTCTTGACGATGCAAACAGCCGCATTTGTGCGGAAATAAATGCACGTGGCAAAAGAATGGGAACAACTCTTGCAGCAATCTATGCTGTAAAGGGAAAGATTCTTTGCACAAATATCGGCGACACAAGAATCTATCACTATTCAAAGGGTGTTCTTGAGCAGATAAGCTTTGATCATACCCATGCGCAGACTATTGTTGATGCCGGCGAAGCTATGCAAAACGATATCGGAAAGATTCCCGATGCCAAAAGGCTTACAAAGCATCTCGGTGTTTTCCCCGAGGAAGCAACGCTCACTCCCAACATCAGCGTAATTGATGATGTTGATAACGGAGATATCATTCTTCTTTGCAGCGACGGTCTTACCGATATGCTCAGCGATGAAGAAATAACAGCAATTCTTTCAACAGGCGAAAGCTCACAGGATGTTGCAAGTAAGCTTATCCGTTCGGCTCTTGAAAAGGGCGGCAAGGATAATGTCACTGTTATGGCGGCATTCCTTGATGTTGAAGAAACTGCGATTTTCACTCCTATTGCGGCGGCAGTAGTCGGCGATAAGGATGCTGATTATGAAGAGGAATATCGTAACAGCTTCGGTTCAAATCAGATTCCTGATGAAGAAAATCCCGTATCTCCCTATGCGAATGCAGATGCGAGAGCTTATCCGAAATCTGTTGATAAAGCTAAAATTATCAAGATTGCAGGAATAACAATCGGCGCAATTCTTGTTGTTCTTATTGTTGCTTTGTTTATAAAGGCGCTTGTTAACGGCGAGAGCGGTGAGGATGAAACAACCACCACAACATATAATTATTATGATTATACAACTTATCCTGAGTATTATTTCACAACAGCTCAGCCGATAACAACATGGGTGTTTGAGTCAACAAGTGAAAGCGAAACAACATCGGAAACAACAACTGAAACCACAACTCGCAGAACTACGACAAGAAGAACAACCACAAAGAAACGCACAACAACAACCAAAAAGCGCACAACAACTACTCAGAAGAGAACAACTACAACCGCAAGAGCAACCACAACTGCAACTACAACAGCTCAGGCAGGTGAAACAACAACCGGTGCAACAGGAACAACAACCGTTCCTGCAAATGAAACAACAACTAACACAGCAGGAACAACCGTTCAGACAGGCGAAACAACAACTGCGGCAAACAATACAACAACCTCCGCAGGAACAACCGCAGCAAACACCACACCTTCTGAAACAACGACGAATAACTCATCGTCAGGAACAACAAATGGTTCTTCCTCGAATGTTCCTGACCAGGAAACTTTTGAGCAGTTGATGGATTCTTTGTATATTCCCACAACAACAAAAGCTAACACAAATTCATAAAAAATATGGGACTGCTTTCAGAGTGAAGGCAGTCCCTTTTTCTTATTTGATTTTTGAAAGCGCCCAGGATGTTATGTATTCATAGACCTGTGCTCTGTCTGTTTCATTGAGAATTTCGTGGCGCATTCCGGGGAAAAGCTTGATGGTGACATCTTTTTTGCCTGTACCGACAAGATCGTTATAAATCTGTTTGATTCCCTTTCCGTAATTGCCGACGGGGTCATCTTCGCCTGCAACAAGAAGAATGGGAAGATTTTCATAAATGCTGTCATACCAATCCTTGCCCGAAACGGTGTTCAGAATTGTGAAAAGGTCTTTGTAGCCCTTTGCGGTGAAAAGATAACCGCAGTATTTATCTGCAACGTATTTGTCAACCTCGGTTTTGTCTGTTGTAAGCCAGTCAAAAGGAGTTCTGTTTTCTGTTTTTTTGTTGTAAGGACCGAAAGCCATTTTATTAATAAAGTTACTGCGATGTTTGCTTCCTTTAATTTTTGCGATGGCATCGGCGAGTGATATTGCGATTGCGGCGGCAGGATTTTTGCCGCTGGAACCGCAGAAAACAACTGCCTTTATTCTTTCATCCTTGCCGTATCTGCGGGCATATTCTCTTGCAATGAAAGAACCCATGCTGTGGCCGAAGAATATTATGGGGATATCGGGATTTTCTGCTTTGATTAATTCGGTGAGAGCTCTTTCGTCTTCAACCAAAGCATCCCAGCCGTTGGTTTCTCCGAAATATCCGAGATCATCATCGCTTTTAACGGATTTTCCGTGACCGACATGGTCATCAACAAGGACGGCAAAACCCTCATTGCAAAGATATTTCGCAAAGTCCTCATATCTTTCGCCGTGCTCAGCCATTCCGTGAACAATCTGGAAAATTGCTTTCGGACCGTCTGCAGGAAGCCAGCATCTTGCGTAAACATCTGCAACGCCTGATTTTGAGGGGACGGAATATTCTTTTCTGATTATTTCCATATCGATTTCTCCTTTATACGGTAAACTTTTTAATTCTCTTTTTCAATGTGATTCCAATGCATGAAGCAGTAGTAATTTTAATGATATCACCAATAATGAACGGTAAAACACAAATTGTGAGTGCTTCAACCGCACCGCATTCTGCTCTGTGCATATACCATAATGTTCCGCAAAGATAACAGATAGCCGTGCCCGAAATCATGCTCAGCGGATAAATGATTTTGCTGTTTTCGAATTTGTCGGTCAGAATTCCGATGATGAAAGCGCAGGGAATATATCCGATTATGTAACCGCCTGTGTAACCTGTTATGCATTGCAATCCTCCCGTAAAAGAAGAAAAAACGGGGAGACCTGCCGCACCGATAAGAATATAAACGGCAACTGCGGCAACGGAATATTTTTTGTTAACCGAGCTTGATACGATATATATTGCAAGCGTTGAAAGTGAAATCGGAATTGCACCGGCGGGAAGCGACAATGGTGAAAGAACGCATATCAGCGCTGCAAGAATACCGACGGTTGCTGTCTTTTTTATGTTCAAAATATTACCTCATAGCAAAAATTGTAAAGTAATATAACTTTACACAAGCGTGCTCATATATGTTGTTTTTATGTTTTCTTTAATAATATCAACGATTTCGATGCCAGCTTTTTTGTATCCTGTAAATATTGCACCGATTTCAGGTGTAAAGTCAATTAACTTTACATTGTTAAATCCGTTTTTATTCAGTATATCTGTGAATTCATTTCTGAAAAACAAATTGTTCTGGAAAACTCCGCCCCAAAGACCGATTGCAACATCTTTATTTTTATCTCTGAGAAGACCGAGTGCAGTTTGTGAAAGCTGGTATGCTTCGTCTTTAAGAATGTTTTTTGCAACCTCATCTCCGTTTTTGTAGCACTTGCTGACAAGTCTTGCGAAAGCGGCTGTTTTTTTGCGGCTGACTTTTTTCTCATAGTACAAGTCGATAAGGTCATATACATTGTTGATTGAAAAATAATCAAGGCATTCTCCGAGGAGAGCGGTTTCGGGTGCGCATTTTTCAGCAGCTTTTATTGCGGCTTTTATTCCGTTAAGTCCGATTGAAAATCCGCTTCCTTCATCTCCGAGAATATAGCCCCATCCGCCTGTGTGGCTCATGCTTCCGTCGGAATTTCTGCAAACAGCCATTGAACCGGTTCCGCTGATAATTGCGGCGCATTCTCCGCTGATGTCCATTGCTTCGAGTGCAACAAATAAATCGGAATCCATGATTATGCAATCGCTGTCTATTATTCCCGAACAAAATCTTTCGGTTTCCTGTTCGGTTGCTCTTTCGTTAAGTGCAGACATACCGATCACGGCACAGCGAAAAGTTTTTATGTTCAGATTGTCTGTTATGTTTTTCATCGCAAGGCGGGCGGCTTCAAGACCGACTGAATAGTAATTTATGCTTTCTCCGCACGCACTGCATATAAATTCACCTTTTTCGTTGAATACAACAGCGGTTGTTTTTGTTCCACCGCCGTCAACACCGAGAAAATATGAATTGCTGTTCATACGGATACCTCCTTTAATCACGTTAAAATAAGTTAACAATTTAGACACTTTGGTTTATCATATTGTCAATATATGAATAGTATTATTAAGACGGAACATAAGTTGAACGATAATATACAGATTCTTTAGAAAGGATGAGTGTTTTGAAAAAGGATATGAAACAATCGTGCGTCATGGTTTGCGTAACGCAACAGGAATCCTGCTCAAGGCTGATTGAAGCCGGTGCAAGAATTGCAAAAGAAGAAAATCTCCCGCTTACCGTAATCAGCGTTTTCAAAGAAAGCAGCGGAATGAATGCCAATGATGGGGGAGCGCTTGAAAATCTTTTTTTCTGTGCTCAGAAATACAACGCATCAATGAATGTTTATTTTAATGACAGCCCGTCATTGGTTGTTGCCGTTGCGGCAAAGAAAAATCATGCAACAAATCTTGTTACGGGTTTCCCTGCAGAGGGGAGTGGTGGATTTATAGCGAGAATTCATGAAATTCTTCCTGAACTTCCGATAACAATGGTTGATTCCGAATCAAACGAATATAAAATTGTTCAGTACGATAAGGATGAAATCGAAGAAGCCCGAAGGCTCAGTTCATTGAAATCCCACCCGAGAAAAGTCTGTTAACTGCATTTCTTAATAACTTATATTCCTCGCCCTCAAGGGCGGGGTTTTTCTTCAGAAGATTTTCTGCGGCGGCGTGAGTTTCTCTTATTGCTTCGCCGTCAGTCATCATATCTGCGATTTTGAGTTCGGGAAGACCGTGCTGTCTTGAACCGAAGAAATCGCCGGGTCCTCTGAGTTTCAGGTCTTCATCGGCAATTTTGAAACCGTCTGTTGTTGAAGCGAGAATTTTAAGTCGGCGCTCGGTTTCTTCATTCTGCGCATCGGAAATCATTATGCAGGTGGATTTTTCAGTTCCTCTGCCTATTCTTCCCCGAAGCTGATGAAGCTGCGAAAGACCGAATCTTTCAGCATTTTCAATAACCATAATAACCGCATTCGGAACATCTATTCCGACCTCAATAACCGTTGTGGAAACAAGCAGCTGGGTTTCGCCCGAAGCGAATGAATCCATGACGGTCTTTTTTTCGGCAGGCTTCATTTTTCCGTGAAGCAGACCGACTGAAAAACCTTTGAAAAAGCCTTCTGAAAGATTATTGTAAAGCTCCGTTGCGGCGGTAAGTTCGGATTCATCATTTTCAGCAACAAGCGCACATACTATGTAACCTTGCTGACCGTTGCAAAGATGTTTTTTTATATATCCGTAAGCCCGTTCACGGAGTTCGGAATTGACAAGATAGGTTTCAATTTTTTGTCTTCCTTTCGGAAGCTCATCGAGTATGCTCAGGTCAAGGTCGCCGTAAATAATGAGAGCAAGAGTTCTCGGAATGGGAGTAGCAGACATAACGAGCGTATGAGGATTAACGCCTTTTGAAGATAACGAGCCTCTCTGGTTAACTCCGAAACGGTGCTGTTCATCCGTTACGGCAAGAGCAAGGTTGTTGAATTCAACATCTTTCTGAATGAGCGCATGAGTTCCGACCGCAAGGTCAATTTCTCCGCTTTTCAGAGCAGCTTTTATTTTTTTCTTTTCTGCCGCAGGAGTTGAACCCGTAAGAAGTCCGATTTTTATATCGGTGTTTTCAAACATCTTTGCGAGTGTTTTATAATGCTGCATTGCAAGAACCTCGGTCGGCGCCATGAGCGCACTCTGGAAACCGTTTCTTGCGCAGTTATAAATCAATGCAGCGCTGACAGCTGTTTTGCCCGAACCCACATCTCCCTGCAACAATCTGTTCATCGGGATGTTTTGCATCATATCCTCGGCAGATTGCTTTATTGCACGCTTTTGTGCGCCCGTCAATTCAAACGGGAGTAAAGAAAAGAATTCTTCGGTATAGTCAGCGTGCATGGGGATAGCATTTGAACGTCGTGATTTCGATTTGAGGCGGAGCAGACCGAGTTCAAGAAGAAAAAGTTCTTCAAAAATCAATCTTCTTCGTGCTTCTGAGAGCATATCTTCGCTTTCGGGGAAATGAATGTTTTGAAGCGCCGATTTGATTCCCATAAGGCAATAGCTGTCTCTTATATTCTGCGGAATGGGGTCAGGTATTTCACCGCAGACGTCAAAAGCGGTTCTGATAAGTTTCTCAATTGCTCTTGAATTCAGGCCCGCAGTCTGCGGATAAATCGGACGCATTTTACCGTCGCCGTCAAATTCCGTGAATTCGGGTGAACTCATCTGACGATAATAACCCTTACCTGTTATCTTGCCGAAAAACAGATATTCTTTTCCGACCTCTAATTTATCGGCGGCATATTTGCTGTTAAAAAAGATAACATCCAAAATATTTTCGCCATCGGTGATTTCCGCTTTATAGAGGGTCATACCTTTTCGGATTCTTTGTTCCCGGTATTTCATGCCGACGATGGCTCTGATGCAGACGTTTTCATTGAGAGGAGCTTCTTTTATGGAAACAATATTGCTCCAATCCTCGTAGATACGGGGATAAAAAGTCAGCAAATCCCAAAGGGTGGAAATTCCGAGCTTGCCGAGCATGGCGGCTCTTTTTTCACCCACGCCTTTGAGGTATTTGATGCTTGAGTTAAGTTCCATGTTGAATCCTCATGTTGTCAATCTTTATATCAGTAAGTTCACCGTGTTCAAGACCTGTTGACAATGCCCTGTCGGGATTGTTGGTGTGAACATGAACCTTTATAATCCCCGAATGCTCTGCAACTGCGGTGCAGTCACCTATATCAGACAATGTTTTGCGCAGCGAAATAAGATTGTTTCTGTTTACGGAATTAATCAGGAATTCGGTGCAGTAGATATATTTGGGATTATCCTCTGTTTTCTGAGGTTTATCTTTGCTTTTATGTGTTTCAATATTATTATCTGTTCCGAGCATTCCTCTCATTATATGGATAAGTCCCTGAGCGCCCGCATCAACAACACCGTGTTTTTTTAAAGCGGGGAGCAGATTGGTGGTTGCTTTAAGAGAGGCTTCAGCTCCTTGCAACGCCTGAACGAAGGTTTCTTCAGCGGTACATCCTTTTGATGCGGCGGAGCTTGCTTTTGCGGCGGCAAGTCGGATGACCGTCAGCATAGTGCCTTCCGTCGGTTTTTCAATTGAGGCATATGCTTCGTCGCTTCCTGCTTCAAGAGCTTTGGCGAGAGATACTGCATCTATTTCATCAAGATTTCTGATACTTTTCGCAAAGCCTTTGAAAATAAGGGAGAAAATAACTCCGGAATTGCCTCTTGCGCTTCTCAGAAAAGCACCGGCTGCTTTGTCGGCAAACTCACCGGCTTTGGTGTCGGTGCAATCGGAAATTATTTTTGCACAGCCCGATAAGGTTAATGTAAGATTGGTTCCCGTGTCACCGTCTGGTACGGGAAAAACATTGATGTCATCAACCTCATCGGAATATCTGCGGATATTGTCTGCGGCAGAGATGATGGCATTTTTCAGCATTTCGGCAGTAATCATATATTCATCTTCTTTCAGAATTTATGAATATATTATGCCGTTTTAATTCCGTAAAATTCCTTTTATTTGAAACTCCATGCTTCGATATTATAGAAAACATCGCCGTCGCATGAATTGAAATCGCCTTGCATCGAGTTAGTATATGATGCGGCAGCGTTTCTGTAGCAGAGAGGAATAAAAGGAAGGTCATCGTTGAAGGTGTTAACAAAGTCCATAAGTTCGCATTTTCCGTTCAGGAACTGCAAATATCTTTCGGCAGATGAACAGAACGGGTCGATTCCGTAGCTTACATCTCCGCCGAAAATCGGGAATAAATCCATGTTCGGAGAAAGACGGATTTCGCCGATATACATATCATATGAGCCGATTTCAACTGCCTCGGTGTAATATTCTGCCGAATATGCTTTGAGATTAATCTTAAAGCCGAGTTTTTCAAGATATTCCTTGATAAATTCAGCGGTTTCGAGTTTGAACTGATTATCTTTATTTACAAGCAGAGAAAATTCTCTTGAGTTGATATCCGACTCCGACTGAGCTATATATTCTTCCGCTTTGGGAAGATTCATTGAAATAACAAGGTCTTTTGATGAAAGTGCATACCAATCGGGATTGAAAGGGGAGTAAGTTGCTCTTGCATGACCCTGATATGCTGTTGTTGCGATTTCGTTTCTGTTGATTGCGAGATTTATTGCCTGACGGATGTTTGCATCGGATAATATTCCGCTTTCTGAGTTGAAACCGAGATAAACGAAATTGTTTATTCCCATATCAACGGTTTGGGCGTTTATTCTCAGATAACTTCCGCTTGAAAGATCATTATAATAAAATCCCGTGTTGCCGATTTCGAGACTGCTTTCAATTGAACTGCTGTCTCTGACGGGAACAAGCATAATGGTTTTGAGTGCAGGATTGAAATCTGATTTGTTTTTGTTGACAATAAGATATGTTGATTCGCCCGATTTCTGGGGGACATATCTGCCCGAACCGACGGGAAGCTCACCCTCCGAACCGTTTTTGACAATAGGGAAAGTAAGGCATGAGAGAGCATAGGGATCTGGAGTCTCAAGGGTGAAAACAAGCATGTTTGTTGAAGAAATACTTGCCTGAATGAAATTGCGCAGTCTTGTGCTGTAATTGGGAGAATATCTTGCTTGCTCAAATGAATAAACAACATCGCTTGATGTTATCGGAGTTCCGTCGGAGAAAACTGCAGAACCGAGAGTTACGTTGATTGTTGTGCCGCTGACAATGGAACTTTTTGCAATAACGGGAACTGGTTCGTAACTTTCGTTGAGCTTATAGAGACCGTCATAAATAAGACCCATAATCTGAATATTTGCGGACATTGACGAGGTGAACGGGTCGAGCATATCAGCTTTTGAGTATGCAAGCTTGAGCGTTCCTTCTTTTTTGTCGCTGATATTTGAAACACCTACGGGTTCGTCGTCCGAAACGGGTTTAGTTTTGTCGCAACCGCTGAATGCGGTTAATATAAGCGATATCGCTAAAATAAAAACAGCAATTTTTTTCATTTTGCTCACCTTGTTAAATCAAGAATTGTTTTTCCTGCCATAATCATCCCTGCAACGGGAGGAACAAACGGCAGACTGCCGGGTGTTTGTCTTTTTCCGCTTTCCTCATTTGTCTGCGACGGTTTGACGGGTATTTCAGGAGACCAGATAACATTCAGCTTTTTGATGCCTCTTTTTTTAAGCTCCGTTCTCATTACTCTGCAAAGGGGACAGCCGTTGGTTTTATAAATATCAGAAACCGTGAACTGCGAAGGATCGAGCTTGTTGCCCGTACCCATGCAGGATATCATCGGAATTCCGTATTCCTGCGATTTGATTGCCAGGTCGATTTTTGCGCTGACAGTATCAATCGCATCGGCAATATAATCATAGTTTTCAAGAGTGAATTCATCTGAATTTTCGGGAAGATAGAATTTCTGGAGAGCGGTTACTTCGCAGTCGGGATTGATATCGAGAATTCTTTCTTTAACAACCTCAACCTTCGGTTTGCCGACGGTTGAATGAAGTGCACAAAGCTGACGGTTGATGTTTGTGACCGAAACAACATCGTTATCAACTATTGTAAGCTTTCCGATGCCTGCTCTTGCAAGGGCTTCTGCTGTGTATGAGCCGACACCGCCCAAACCGAAAAGAATAACGTTCTTATCGGAAAGAATATTTGTTGAGTTTTCACCAAGAATCATTTCTGTTCTCAGAAACTGCGAATGTTCCATAACTGCGCCTCTTAAAAATAATTATACACATTAATAATACAACATTATATATGGTATTGTAAACTGTATTTTAAAATTTATATTATATTTTTCAAATAAAACACTCCTCACAGTTTGGTAACTGCAAGGAGTGTCTGATTTTTATTGAGCATTATACATAAGGAATATTGCTTTTTCGCCGTCGGGAAGTGCGATTGAAAGACCGTTATTCATGAGTTCTTCACCCGTCATAGTGTAAATTTTTTCGGGGTTGTCGATATCATAAACGTTGTATGTCTGCGAAGGAACAAGACCGTTAAGTTTAACATTATAATCTTTATCGTTCACTTCGGCTCTTTTGTAGATGAATGCCGTTCCCGAAAGACCGTCATCGGCTGAATACTGCATTGCATGCATTTTATTTTTGTCGAAACTGCCGAAATCAAGGGGATAATATCTGCCTGCCATCAATTCTCTCTGCTCTTTATAGAAGCCGAATTCGGGATGGGTGTTTGAAAAGAAATCCATGAGCATAAGAGGCATGGCTGCCGACCTTGAGGAATATTCGTTCTGCATGTAGAGAGCTGATCCCGAAATGGGAAGCCAGAACGAAAGACCGTAGGTCTGTGACTGGGTTGCTTCAAAAAGATTATAATGGAATGAGCAGTTATAGTCGCTTCTCCAGAACGGAATACTGCGGAAAGTCATTTCAAGGTCAAGTCTTTTACCGCCCGATGCACAGTTGTCAACAATAAGTCCGTCGATATTTTCGGTAAGATAATCAAGGAATCTGTAAAGATTTGTAACGTAATGGTTTTCGCATATGCCCGTTCTGCCGTCATAAAAATCTTTGTCGGCATTCTGCCAGTATTCGAGAGGCGCAAAGTTAAAGTCCTGGCGGTAAACCGTAACGCCGTTTTCCTTCATTGAATTAAGGAGATATTCGCAATAATAAGAAAGAGCTTCTTCGTTTGCGAGGTTCCACATTATGTTGTCGCCGTCGCCGTATATCAGCCATTCTTCATGCTCCGAACCGATATTATGGAACTTTGTTCCGGGATAAACTCTTTCGGGCTCATACCAGAGAACATGACCGAGTCCCTTTTCTTTTGCATAACCTGAAAGCTCGGATATACCGTTGTCATATCTTGATTTATCAACAGTCCAGTTGCCGACACCGTCGTACCAGCCTTCATTGTATTCATACCAGCCCGCATCCATCCAAAATGCATCTGTATTTTCATAAACAGAGTTATCTATGCCGTCAAGAATTTCAATGATTTCGTCGGATGTTCTTTCGGACATCGGACCCGCAACCTCCATAACGGTGTAAACATTCTGAGTCACATTTTCGGGATATACGCAGTCGGTAATCCATTTTCTGAAAAGGTTGAATCCTTTAAGCGGATTTGAGCTTTCATAAAAACTGATTGAAACAAGAGGGGAACGGATTTCTTCTCCCGGAAGAAGATATGCTTCAAGATGCTCCTGTCTTACGGAAATATCCGTTGAACCGTATTCTTCGGAAAGCGAAGCAGCCCATTGACCTGTCCAGCCGATTCCGAGAATCATTCCGCCGTTTTCGCCGTTTATGTTGAAATAGGGGAGATATTTTTCGGTGGGTTTACCTTCGTTGCCTGAGAATTTTCTTGCAACAGAGGTTAAATTCTTTCTGATAAGGGAGAAATCGCTTGCGGCAGTATCGCTTCCCATTGAATAATAAACTTCCGCATCGCCTGTTGAGAATGATGAATCAAGAGCATAAAAATCGCTGATGACACCCGAATTTTCATTGCCTGTGTTTTTGATATAAACAGTCCACTGGCAGGTCGCATTTTCTTTAAACAGCGTTGTTTCAACCGTTACTTCAAGACCTTTTTCATTGTTTCTAAGAACAATTTTGCCTTCATAATCAAAGGTTTCGTGTAAGAAGGGCACTCTTTCCCACTCATCGGGATTGAATTCTTCTCCGTCAACTTTAAAGGTGAACGGATATTCATTTTTGTCACCAAAGAAATTATCATTGTACCATTGTGAAGAACTGTTCTTTTCTCCGTCTGTAATATTCATTTCTTCGGCGGTCAATGTATCAAATTGAATATTCTTTTTGTAATCAATAGCCATAATGTTGTCCTTGTTGAAAACATAAACTCCGCTGCATGAAACTGCAAAGAAAATGATTGCAAAAATTATGTTTGCGGCTTTATGCATGCTTCTTGCTCTCAGAATGAAAGCGACGAGAAGAAGAACCGCAGATAAAGCGAAAACAACGGTGAAAGTTTTGATGATAACAATATTATTGTCGGTTGCCATTGCGTTGAGTTTTGCGTTGAATCCCCATATCAGACCCTGGAAAAAGCCGTTGCCTGCAAGGAAAACAATGAGCTTTGCAATCCAATTCGCTTTTTTGAACACGGACTGAACGAACAATGTCATAAACCAGCCCAATGCCGAACCGGAAAGAACGGTATACAGATGAACATCGAAACTGCTGTCTTTTCCGTAGAATATGTACCAGAGAGAGTACGCCGCATAAACAAGAAGTCCGAGAAATACGGTTGTAACGGCGAACTCTGCAATGCTTTTTCTTTTGTCTTTGGTCATATGCTTATATCATCTCCGTCAATTTTTTATTTAATTTTATCACACATAAATTGTTGAAGCAAGAGATAAAAACTTTTAAAGATAAATTTATATATTACCTTGTGAAATTTTTGATTGTGTGATATAATAGCAAATCGATGAAAAAACAAAGGAGAATGAATATATATGAAACTCGGTATAGTCGGTTTGCCCAATGTCGGCAAAAGCACTCTTTTCAATGCTATAACAAACGCAGGTGCGCAGTCTGCGAACTATGCTTTCTGCACAATCGAGCCCAACGTCGGCGTTGTTTCCGTTCCCGATGAAAGACTTGATAAGCTTGCAGAACTTTATAATCCCGTTAAAATCACCCCTGCTTTCATCGAATTCGTTGATATTGCAGGTCTTGTAAGAGGCGCATCAAAGGGTGAAGGACTCGGAAACAAATTCCTTTCCCATATCCGTGAGGTTGATGCGATTATTCATGTTGTCCGTTGTTTTGAAGATGACGATATCGTTCATGTTGATGCAACAATCAACCCCGAAAGAGATATCGAAACAATCAGCCTTGAGCTTATTCTTTCCGATATCGAAATGGTTGAAAGAAGAATTGACCGTGTCACAAAGGCTCTCAAAGGTGACAAGACTCTTGCATCCGAGCTCGAATTCCTTAAGAGACTTCAGCAGGCTCTTGAAGATAATGTTCCTGCAAGAAATCTTGAATGCGATGAAAACGAAAAAGCTTGGCTTTCCGAAATCGCACTTCTTACTGCAAAACCCGTTATCTATGCTTGCAATATGGGTGAAAATGATTTTGCAGGCGGACTTGATTCAAATATGCATTATAAAAAGGTTTGCGAAATCGCTGAAGCAGAGGGAAGCGAGGTGCTTCCTATCTGTGCAGAGCTTGCAGCTCAGGTTGCATCTCTTGCGCCCGAAGAAAAAGAAATGATCCTTGAAGAGCTCGGCGTTGGGTCGGGCGGTCTTGATCTCCTTGTAAAAAAGAGCTATGCTCTTCTCGGACTCATTTCGTATCTTACAGCAGGTCAGCCTGAAGTCAGAGCATGGACTATCACCAACGGAACAAAGGCACCTCAGGCAGCCGGCAAGATCCACAGCGACTTTGAAAGAGGATTCATCAGAGCAGAAGTTATCGCTTATGAAGATCTTATTGAACTCGGTTCAATTGCAGCTGCAAAAGAAAAGGGCCTTGTAAGAAGTGAAGGAAAAGAATATGTCATGAAAGACGGCGACGTTGTTCTTTTCCGTTTCAATGTATAAAATCATAAATAAATCTCACTCCCCGTGGAAAAATATCCGCAGGGAGTGATTTTTTGCTTAAAAGAGCAGTTACGATATTTGTTATGTTTTGCATTGCGATGGCAGGACTCGGTATAAGAATTATTGAGATATCAACAAAATCGGTTCAGGCAGGAAATTCCGTTTCGACCAAATCAATCGACCTTGCAACAGTAAAAGGTACAATTTATGATTGTGAATTCCGACCGATTACGAATGCATCAAGTGATATTTATATTGCCGCAAAACCTTCCGACAGAGCAGTTGCGCAGTTGAGAAAAATTCTGAAGACCGAAGTTTTTGAGTCGGTAAAGGAAAGAATGTCAAAAGGAAAACCCATTGCGGTTAAGTCGGATAAGGCAGTTGGAAATTCGGATGATATCATAACCGTTTATGTTCCGAAACGGTATGAAGAAAGCTTTTTTGCATGCCATATTATCGGCTATACCGACGGAGAAAACAACGGGGTAAGCGGTATTGAAAAGGCATATAACACGCTTTTGTCAAGCGAAACGAAAACACCGCTGGTCAGATTTTCGGCAGATGCCAACGGAAGAACAATGCTCGGAGAGGGAATATCCGTTGAAAATAATGAACTGCCGAAAGCGGGCGTTGTTCTGACGATAGACAAGGATATTCAGGAGATAACGGAAATTGCACTTGATAAATCGGGAGCGAAATGTGCGGCGGCAATTGTTATGGACGTTGAAAGCGGTGCAATCAAAGCCTGTGTTTCAAGACCTGCGTTTGACAGAAATAATCTTGCCGATGCATTGAATGACGAAAATTCACCGCTGATCAACAGGGCTTTTCTGCCGTTCAGCGTCGGTTCGGTTTTCAAACCTGTTGTTGCTGCTGCTGCGCTTGAAAACGGAATTGATGGCGGTTTTGAATATAACTGCATGGGAAACGTGATTTATAATGGCGTAACATTCAATTGCCATAAAAGAGACGGTCACGGAATTCTTGATATGGAGGGTGCGCTTGCGAATTCATGCAACACCTATTTCATTTCTCTTGCGATTGAAACAGGTGCAGATTATATAATTGAAACCGCAGAAAAATTCGGCTTCGGAAAAGCGACGGTTTTTGCCGAAGGCATGAAATCCGCAGCCGGATATTTGCCCGAAGAAAATGAGATTGACTCAAAGGCGTCTCTTGCCAATCTTTCTTTCGGTCAGGGTTCGCTTCTTGCAACTCCCGTTCAGATATGCTCGATGATGTCAATGATTGCAAACGGCGGAAATGTCGTTGAACCGTATCTTGTTGAAAGTGAAATCGATTCACAAGGCAATCTTGTGAAAACGGCAAAGCGCAGAAGACAAACAAAAATCGTATCCGAAAAAACAGTCGGTTTGCTGAAAAAATATCTTCGCAGCGTTGTTATAAACGGAAGCGGCAAAAATGCGGGGAGCGAGTTTGTTGAGGTGTCGGGTAAAACCGCTACTGCGCAGACAGGAAAAACGGAAAACGGAAACGAAATCTGCAATTCATGGTTTGCGGGATATTTTCCGTCTGAAAATCCACGCTATGCAATTGTAATAATGAAAGAAAACGGAGAAGGCGGTTCTGTAAGCTGTGCGCCTGTTTTTAAAGCGATAGCGGAAACAATCTTCCTGACGGAAAAGCATTCCTTGTTTACGGAAATGGATTAAAAACTTATGGAATAAAATGCTGTAAAAGAATAAAAATCGGGATGAAAAATATTTTTAAAAATTTTTAAAAATTTTTTCAAAAAAGGCTTGACATTTCGGTTTTACCTTGCTATAATAGGCAACGTTCCGAGCGAACAAAAATCGGAAATGCGAGAGTGGCGGAATCGGCAGACGCGCACGTTTGAGGGGCGTGTGGTAATCCCGTACGGGTTCAAGTCCCGTCTCTCGCACCAGAGAGGATTCCGCAAGGAATCCTCTTTTGCTTTATGCGGATATGGCGGAATTGGCAGACGCGTTAGATTCAGGTTCTAATGGGCGCAAGTTCGTGCAGGTTCAAGTCCTGTTATCCGCACCATACAGTAAAAATCCGAACCTTGTGCCAATAGGCGAAGGGTTCGGATTTGTTCTTTTTCTGAACGGTTTATAAAATGAGGGTAGTTTTATCGACTACCCTCATTTTTATTGGTTTATTTTAAATGCATGATTCATCGGACCTGAATCTTTTCCCAAAACTAGCATTGCAGAAAGTGCTCCCGAAATATAATCTTTGGCATTTCGGATTGACTCATCAAGCGATAATCCTTTAGCAAGATTTGATGCAATAGCTGACGAAAGAGTACAGCCTGTTCCGTGGGTATTGGGATTGTTTATTCTTTTACCCTCAAACCATTTGAATTTGCCGTTTGAATAAAGAAGGTCGTTTGCATCGTTAACACTGTGACCGCCTTTAAGCAAAACTGCGCACCCGTATCTATCACCGATTGATTTTGCAACATTCAGCATATCTTCCTTGCTCTGTATTTTTTTACCTGACAAAACTTCTGCTTCGGGAATGTTTGGAGTTACAACCGTTGCAATCGGCAACAGTTCTTCAATAAGAGTTTGTACGGCATCGGTTCTTATAAGTTCCGAGCCGCTTGTTGCAACCATAACGGGGTCAACTACGATGTTTTTGGCATTATAAAATTTCAGTCTTTCGGCTATAACAGAAACAAGTTCCGATGATGAAACCATACCGATTTTAACCGCATCGGGATAAATATCTTCAAATACCGCATCGATTTGTTCTTTTAAAAATTCGGGTGTTGATTCGGATATTGCAAAAACTCCCGTTGTGTTTTGTGCGGTCAGGGCGGTAATTGCACTCATCGCATAAACACCGTTCATAGTCATTGTTTTAATATCTGCCTGAATACCTGCACCGCCGCTGCAATCGCTTCCCGCTACTGAAAGTGCGGTTTTCATCGGTGCGGCAAATTTCCAGAATCCTTGCATATCCGTATAATCTGTTATGTAAAAATCACAAAGACTTTTTATTTCAGCTTGATTTTCTTCTGATTTATCGAAAATCGCAACAACTCTGAAGCCGTCTTTCTTTGCCGTTCTTATTGCATAAATAGCATCTTCAAAAACAAGAGTATCATCTTTAGTTGTGCCGAGATGCGTTAATGCTTCACGGTAAATATCAGGCTCATCCTTGCTGTGACCGACTGAGGTGCAAGTGAAGATTTCTGAAAAGCATTCGTTTATCCCGCATCTTTCAAGTGCCGCTTCAACAAGATATTTGTCAGTTGCGGTTGCTATACACATCTTAACACCAATATTATGAAGATGCTTTAAAAAATCATAAACACCGGGTTTCAGCTGAACCTCATTTATGTAATATTTTTCGACCATACGGTTTACACCGTCCATTATTTCGTCAACCGACAGAGTTACACCGTACTTGCTTTTATAATAACAAGCGGCATTGTAAAGACTCATCGTTTTAAATGTTTCATTCAGGTTTTCTTTTGGTTCGTATCCGATTGAACGAAGATAAATTTCACCAATTGTATCCCAAATGAACATCGAGTCAAAAAGCGTACCGTCAAGGTCAAATATTGCACCTTTAATCATTTTTAATCAAATCCTTTGCAAGTGAAAGTAATGTTTCGGCTTCGGTTTTCGGGTCATCGGATTTCATAATTGCTGAAACAACACAGATTCCCGAAATGCCGATGCCTTTAAGAATATCAAGGTTATCTTTATTCAGACCACCGATTGCGTTGACGGGAATAGGCACTGCTTTTGTTATTGCATCAAGAGTTTCGGTTGAAGTGAGAACGGTTACAACCTTGGTAGTTGTAGGATAAATTGCGCCCACTCCGAGATAATCAGCGCCTTGTTCACAGGCTTCTTTTGCCCAAGGTACTGTTTTGGCAGTAGCACCGACAATTTTATCTTCACCCATCAGCTTTCTTGCAGTAGCAACGGGCATATCATTTGCTCCCACATGAACGCCTTCAGCATCAATTGCAAGAGCAACGTCAACTCTGTCATCAATAATCAGCGGCACATTATATCTTTTTGTAATTTCGTGTACCTTTTCTGCAAGTTCAATATATTCACGGGTGGATTTTTCCTTTTCACGAAGCTGAAGAAGTGTTGCTCCGCCTTTGAGTGCCTGTTCTACACGAAAAAGAAATTCTTCCTCAGTGTAATTAGTGCTGTCAGTTATAAAATATAAAGTAGGGTCAAAATTTTTCATATTCATTACCTCACACATACAGATAGTCGTTCAGAACGGGTTGCAAGCCTTCCTCTGTAATATCTTTATACATTTTATCGAGACTGCGGTTATCGTCGATTTCAAACTGTTCATCACCCTGAACACCGTCAGCTTCTTTGCCTGAATATTTGCTTTCGTGGTCACCGATTCCCGTGGAAACGCCTGCAGAAACCTTTGTTGCTGCAATTTTTACAATGCCGTTTCTGAACTCGGCACTCTCACGGGAAGATACTGTAATTCCAACGAAAGGTAAGAAAATGCGGTATGCACAAAGTACCTGACACAACTGTTTTTCGTGAACATCAAGAGGGTTGATTTTATCGTTATTGATAATAGGTCGGAGTCTTGGGCAGGAAAGTGACATCTCTGCGTGAGGATACTTTCTCTGCAAATAATATACGTGCAAAGCACTTGCAAGAGCGTCTTTGCGGAAGTTAGAAAGTCCGAGCAATGCCGAGAATGCAACACCTCTCATACCGCCACGCAGTGCTCTTTCCTGCGCATCAAAGCGGTAAGGCCACACACGTTTGTGACCGAGCAGATGCAGTTTTTCATATTTATCGGCATCGTATGTTTCTTGGAATACCGTCACATAGTCCGCGCCACATTCGTGAAGAAACTTGTATTCATCGGTATTTACGGGATAAATTTCAAGCCCGACCATGCGGAAATATTTTCTCGCTAATTTACACGCTTCACCTATATATTCCACGTTACTCTGACCTCTGCTTTCACCCGTGAGAATCAGAATTTCCTCCATACCGCTGTCTGCAATAACCTTCATCTCTTTTTCAATCTGTTCCATAGAAAGCTTCATACGCTTGATATGGTTGTAGCAGTTAAAACCGCAATAAACACAGTAATTTTCACAATAGTTTGCTATGTAAAGAGGTGTAAACAGATAGACGGTGTTTCCGAAGTGTTTGCTTGTTTCAAGCCTTGAACGCTCTGCCATTTGTTCAAGAAACGGTTCTGCCGCAGGAGAAAGAAGTGCTTTGAAATCTTCTATTGTGCAAGTGTTGTGTTCCAATGCCGCTTTAACATCGGCAGCAGTATATTTTGAATAATCATAGGAGTTCATCTGAGACATAACACTTTCGCAGACATCAGACTTAATTATCTCCATACCCGGCATATATTCCATATGATTTTTACGCAACGATGGGTCGTTTTCAAGTCGGTGTTTTTTCTCAAGTGCTTCAGGTGACAGATGTTCCGAATCTACAAAAAATTGATTTTCCATAACTTTACCTCTTAATCACGAAGGAATCCTGTCAACGGGTCAGATGCTGATGCGCCTCGGGTTAACACTCTGCCAAGTCCTGCAAGGTAAGCCTTTCGTCCTGCTTCAACAGCGTTTTTGAATGCAGAAGCCATCATAGGCAAGTCACCTGCGGTTGCAAGGGCGGTGTTTGCCATAATTGCCGCAGCACCCATTTCCATCGCATCACAAGCCTGAGACGGTCTGCCGATGCCTGCATCTACAATAATGGGCAGGTCAATTTCATCAATGA
The DNA here is from genome assembly GCA_045631105.1 of Acutalibacteraceae bacterium. GTDB lineage: Bacteria > Bacillota > Clostridia > Oscillospirales > Acutalibacteraceae > CAG-177. The sequence continues at coordinate 1,953 of JAZQTZ010000002.1, read as the reverse complement.
GAATCTGTATAAATTCTTTTGTTGCAAGACCTTTATTCGAACCGATAGGAGAAGCAAGCGGCATTACGGAAGCTGCACCTGCATTCACAAGGTCACGTGCAACATTCAGGTCGGGGTACATATACGGCATAACAACAAAGCCTTCGTTGGCAAGAATATCAGTTGCTTTAATTGTTTCCTGATTGTCTGGAAGCAGATATTTGGAATCACGCATAATCTCAATTTTTACAAAATTACCACAACCAAGTTCTCTTGCAAGACGGGCAATACGTACCGCTTCTTCTGCGTTTCTTGCTCCGCTTGTATTGGGGAGCAGAGTAATTCCCTCGGGAATGTAGTCAAGTATGCTTTCCTGTTCTTTTGTGTTTGCACGGCGCACCGCAAGAGTAATGATTTCTGCTCCTGCATCCTTTACAGCCGCTTCAATCAATTTCATAGAATATTTACCCGAACCGAGAATATAACGGGAGTTGAATTCGTGTCCGCCGATTATGAGTTTATCATTGTTCATTGGTTTTTCCTTCTTTCTTTAAGTTTCAAATTGTTCTGTCAGAATTCGGAGCACAGTATGTGCCTGATGTGCCGCACAGAGCATCACACGGGTTGCTACAAGACTTCCCGTTGACACATCACTCGTTCCGTCACCACATACATAAAACCGTTTTGATATTCTGCGTGTTTGAATTGAATTTGCAATGCCGAATCCCGCCATACCAGAAGCGGCAACCAAAAACTTTTCAGGCATTCTTTCAAGCACAAGATTTGTCAGCATCGCCTTAGTTTCTGCATCATCAAAGGCTTCGCAGATAATGTCTGCTTTTTCAAGAAGCTCTTCGGCATTATTTTCAGAAATGTGAACCGAATGAGTTTTGATTGCCGCATACGGAGCAATTTCAAAAAGATTTTCTTTCAAAGCCTGCGTTTTGTTCATACCAATCTGATTGGCTTTATATTGCTGACGGTGTAGATTTGTAATATCGACTATGTCGAAATCAATAAGAATTAGCTTGCCGACACCTGCACGGGCAAGAGCAAAAGCTATATTAGAACCAAGACCACCAAGTCCGCATATTGCAACGGTTGCGGATTCAAAACTACTCTGTATCTTTTTACCGTGTCTTTCAGATAAAGCTGCATACCATTCTTCTTTTGTCGGAATCAGCTTAACCACCTCCCACAAAGCTTACAACTTCAATGCTGTCACCGTCCTGCAGTAAGGTTTCACCGTATTGAGATCTAAAAACAATGTCACCGTTACGCTCAACTGCAATTCTTTTTGGGTCATAATTTGTGGTTGCAAGATATTCTGCGATTGTTTTTCCTGCAACATTCAGTTCTTCGCCGTTGATTTTTACCATAAAAACACCTCCTGAAACAACAAAAACGGTAAGCTACCGATTTGGTAACTTACCGTTGAGAAGTTGCGGTTTCAAAAAGAAAAAGTGACGAAAAATCTGAAACACCTTCAGATTGATTCCGCCACGTCGAAACACTTTTATATCAGGCATCCCTACGTTGGCATTATCCAAATCAGGTTATCGGTCGAAGGTTTTACCTTCCTCTCAGCCTGTAACACAAGCTCCCGTCTGTTAAATTGTGATTGTATTATACAACCGTATTTTAAAAAAGACAATAGTTTTTTGAAAAAATATATAACTTTGCGCTGCGTTTTAGCTATTCCAAAGAAAGTTCTGATAACATAGTTGCTGATGAAACGAATCTAATGGGGTGCACCAACACTTTTTGATGTGATTTTTTCGCGTGACAAAAAGACTAAAACAGGGGTTTGGGGTGCATACTCTTCAAGTGGTTTGTAGTAAAGCGAAAAAAAGGATTTTTTTACTGGCAAAAGGTGATAGGTGGGGTGCAGGATATTTTTTGTATCAAAATATATCATCCTTGCCATACAGTAAAAATCCGAACCTTATGCCAATAGGCGAAGGGCTCGGATTT
>JAZQTZ010000001.1:0-9177 GCA_045631105.1 Acutalibacteraceae bacterium | reverse complement strand
TTCAGTTGAAATTGTGAAGCCCTGAGGAACGGGAAGACCGATCTTTGTCATTTCTGCAAGGTTTGCGCCTTTGCCGCCGAGGGTGTTACGCATTGAAGCGTCGCCTTCGGAGAACAAATAAACATACTTGTAAGCCATTGGAATCTACCTCCATATAAAATAATAAACATATTTAATACGGTCAATCTCGCAATTGCGGAATTAACCATTACAAATTATAACAGATAGAAAAACAAATTTCCATATCTTTTTAAGAAAATATATAAAATTTTTCCTCTATTTTTTAGTAACTATTTACATATTGGGTCGGAATTTGCGGATTTATACGGAATATATTGAAACGGATTGCAGAATTGGTATATAATTAATTCGGAATCATATTGCTCTGCAAAACAATTTTTGATTTTCTCTTGACATTTACCCTGGGTAAAATATTAAGATAACCCTGAAAGGAGGTCGGTTTTGATGAAAATGAAGGAAGTAATTGAAAAAACGGGACTGACCGACAGAGCCGTGAGGCTTTACATAGACGAGGGACTCGCCGTGCCGAATATTGAAGAATCCTACAGCGGAAGAAAGAGCATTGAATTTTCCGAAAGCGATGTTGAAAGACTGAAAAATGTTGCGCTTCTTCGCAAAGCGGGATTTTCGATTGCAGACATCAAAAGCATGGTTGACGATAATTCAACCGCAAAAGATATTGTTGAAAAATTCATTGAACAGACCGAAAACAATATCGCTCATGAAACGGAAATCGTCGAAAAACTCAAAGGAATTTCGTTTGATGAAGATGTGACTTTTGAATCGATATGCAACACACTTTCGGCAACGGTTGAGGAAAAAGAAGTTCCAAGCGAAGATATAAAGCTGTCACCAAAAGATAAAGTTCTGAAGATTATCACAATACTTTTTTCCTCCGTTTTGCTCGTTCATGCTGTTTATTATATTGTGCTTTGTTGTTCTGCGATTTTTGATGTCCGTTTTATCAAATTGACCGATCACCTTGGGTCAATAATGGGTTCTCTGTTCTATCTCGGCTGGGTTGTTATTGCAATATTGCTTTTAGTTGTTATTTTCAAAAACATCGGTAAACGGTTCAATCGCAAAACAAAAGGCTTATCCACAGCATTGCTTATTATTTCTTCCGTAGGAAGTGCGATTATGCTTCCTATCACATTCTTTTTTGTTTTTTGTACAGTTACTCCGTTTTACTCTCAGACTACAGATCCTGATAATTATCTGATACTTGAAAAACGCATGATGTCAAATGACGAAAGACTTGACAGTTTTTATAATTTATTCGAAGTTTTTCCCAGAAAAATACCGTACAACACAAAAGAAAAATATCCTGATTCTATAAAATACTTTTATGAATACACACCATGTTGGGACTGCTATTTCGGCACTTATGATATCTGTGCGGAATGGATTCTGACCGATGTGGATTATGAAATTTTCAAAAAGAATCTGCCCGGTGATTTTCTTCTTGAAAACAGGTTAATCGGGATTCAGCATTGGTATGAAAACGAAAATAAAATAAATTATCTCACTGAATCTGCAATAGAAAACAGCGGTTACAACATTGTCCAAAAAGGCGACTGGACTTTGGTTTATTATAAAGGTTACGGCCAGGTTACTTTTCATTATTTTGATGTTTATGTCAGCGATGAACCCGACAGATGCAAAGATGACCTGCAGTACAGAGATTCAAAAAATGAATTTGAAATAGAAAACTGGGATAATCATAGCGGTAACAACCAATACAGAACAAGATACGATTTTCTGATTTGCGCTTATAATGACAAGGAACAAAAGGTAAGATATATCGCCTCCGAATGTTGCCCTCATGCAAACAGAGATGGCGGTCCGTATTATCTCACTCTTGACTGGTAATATCGCTCTTGAAAAAATTAATGGTATGATATATAATCGGTGTGGAATTATTCCGCACCGATTTTTATTTGGAAAGACGTTTATATGGAAATTCTTACTTTGGCGCTGTTTTGCGCCGTTCTTTTAATTTGCGTCATTTTTGACGCATCCGTGCTTTATGCGCTGACGGCAGGACTTGTTATTTTCTCCGCCTATGCATTAATCAAAAAGCACTCTTTCAAGTCAATACTCAAAATGATTTTTGACGGAGTTAAAACCGCCAAAAATGTTCTGATTGTTTTCCTCATCGTCGGAATGCTCACCGCATCATGGCGCGCAAGCGGAACGATTCCGTTCATCATTTCATCGGCGGTTAAGCTCATAAATCCCAACGTTTTTGTGCTGATGACATTTCTCCTCTGCTGCGGCGTTTCGTTCCTTATGGGAACATCTTTCGGCTCTGCCGCAACAATCGGAGTTATCTGCATGACGATGGCATATTCAATGAACATAAACCCCGTTATCGCAGGCGGCGCAATGCTTTCGGGCGTTCTTTTCGGCGACAGATGTTCGCCCGTTTCAACAAGCGCACTCCTCATTTCGGAACTCACAAAAACGGATATTTTCACCAACATAAAAAATATGTTCCGAACAGCTGTTGTGCCGTTTATTCTCACCTGCATAATGTATATAATTCTCGGATTTTCAGCAGGCGCCAGCGGTGAAATCCCCGATTTATCAACGATGTTTTCGGCTGAATTCAATCTGCATTGGGCGGCGGTTATCCCTGCGGTTGTGATACTGACACTATCATTGCTTAAAGTGAAAGTTAAGTTCGCGATGCTTGCAAGCATTGCTTCCGCACTCATTGTGGGACTTGCCGTTCAGAAGGTTGAAATCCTTGAATTTTTAAAAATAATGATATTCGGATTCGAAGCTCAAACAGCTGAAATCAAACATATGATTGACGGCGGCGGACTTGTTTCAATGCTCAAATCGGCGGCGATAGTTTCACTTTCGTCGGCATATTCGGGAATATTTTCCGCAACGGGACTTCTCCATTCCCTCAAAGAAAAAACAGAGCTTCTGAGCAAAAAAATAACACCTTTCGGTGCAACGATGATAACGTCGATTTTCACATCTCTCATTTCATGCAATCAGACCCTCGCAATCATTCTCACGCATCAGCTTTGCGAAGGTAACGAAAAAAATTCCGACAAATCGGCGATTGACCTTGAAAACTCGGCGGTTGTTATCTCCCCTCTTGTGCCTTGGTCGATAGCAGGCGCAGTTCCCCTTGCATCGGCAGGTGCACCCTCTTCTTCGCTTCTCCTTGCAGGATATTTATATATTTTACCGATATTTACATTTATAGTTTCACTTATCAGACACAGAAAGGAAGATAATCATGAACAGAATAACAAGCTTCACAGTTGACCACGACCTTCTCACAGAGGGCATCTATGTTTCAAGAATTGACGGCGATATCACAACCTATGATATGAGAACAAGAATTCCCAACGGCGGCGATTTTATGGACACAACAACCGCACACACCGTTGAGCATATGTTTGCAACTTTCGTTCGTAACTCCGAAATCAAAGACGATGTTATCTACTTCGGACCTATGGGATGCAGAACGGGATTTTATCTGCTTGTCAGAAATGCGGATAACGAAAAAATCCTTGAAATAACAAAGAAAATCCTTGCCGATATCATCGCATATGAGGGCGAGGTTTTCGGCAACACAAAAAAGGAATGCGGAAATTATCTTGACCTTGACCTTGAAAAGGCAAAGGAAGAATGCAGAAGATATCTCAAAGCTCTCGAAGCACCGCAGACATTTGAATACAGGACATAACGGAGGAAATTATGAACAACAAAATTTCTCTCAAAGAAAAACTCGGCTACGGCGTCGGCGCAATCGGTCTTGACCTGAGCTACGGAATGTTCTATTCCTACCTCTCGATTTATCTCACAAATGCGCTCGGCATCAGCCCTGCTTTTCTTCTTATCATAACTCCCCTCGCAAGGCTCTGGGACGGCTTCAACGACCCAATGATGGGAATGATAGTTGACCGCACCAAAACAAAAATGGGCAAATACCGTCCGTGGATTATAACGGGCGCAACAATCAATGCAGTTGTTCTTTGTCTGCTTTTCAATAATCCCGGTTTTGCGGCAGGTTCGGTCGGTCTTTATGTTTATGCCGCCGTTCTCTATGTTCTCTGGGGCATGACAAACACCCTCGCTGATATTCCTTTCTGGTCAATGGTTCCTTCATTCGCAAGCGAAGAAAAGGACAGAAATCTCGTTTCAACAATCGCAAGAGCATTCTCAGGTCTCGGTCAGGGAATTATCTCGATTTTCACACCCATCGCTGTTGCATATCTCGGAGGCGTTGCAGGCAGTAAGCTCGATGCAATGACATCAGATACGCTCAGCAAAGGCTTCGGCAAATGGTCGATTATTACGGCTGTCGGTCTTATTTTCTTTGCGGCAGTCAGCGTTTTCTCAACAAAGGAAAGACGAATTGTTATCAACAACGATAAGTTCTCGTTCAAGAGCGCAATCAATGTTATCAAGCAGAACGACCAGCTCCTTGTTTTCATGCTTTTTGCAATGATTTCAAACGCAGGTTTTTATATGACATCGGGCATCAGCAGTTATTATTTCACATCCGTTCTCGGCGACCTTACACTCCAGTCAAAATTCAATCTCATGGGTACAGTCGGTTCGGTGCTTGCAATTCTCGTTGTTCCCGTTTGCTCAAAATTCATGAACAACCGTTCAATCTATAAGCTCTCGCTCAGCATGGCGGCGGCAGGATATATCGGCATGGCAATCATGGGTTATCTCATTCCCGGAAACGTTACTCTTCTCGGCATCTGCTACATTCTCACCTCTCTCGGCACAGGCAGTATGTTCGTAAATCAGACGGTTATGCTTGCCGACTGCGTTGATTACGGCGAATACAAAACAGGAAGCCGTAATCAGAGCCTCACGTTCTCCATGAAGGGATTCCTTCAGAAAATGGCTTACACCATTCAGGCAATCATCATGTATGCAACCTTCACGGTTACGGGATATGACGGCGAGGCAGCTGTTCAGACTCCTCAGGCACAGAGCGCAATTTCGTTCCTCATGTTCATCGTCCCCCCTGCAATGATGATTATCTCATTTATCATTTTCTCAAAGAAATATAAGATTTACGGCGACTTCAAGCAGGAAGTTCTTGAAGCGGTAAGTAACAAATAACACAGGTGAATACAATGCTTGAAAGTTATCTTGAAAAATATATTGAAGCCTGCAAAATTCACGGCAGCGGTTTCAACACTTGCGATGACTATAAAATAGTCAACAAAGCCCACGCAACACTTATGAAAAATTTTAAGGTTTTAATTAATGATGATAACGGAAGAGAGATGCTGAAAAATCTGCTTAATCATGAAGATGTATATGTTTCCGCATGGACTGCCAGCCTTCTGATTTTTGATTATCCGAAAGAATGCAAGAAGGTTATAAAAAAGGTTGCAAAAGGAAAAGGCATATGGGCTGGAAGCATAAAAACTTTTTATGAGGAATGGAAAAAAGGCAATCTTAAAAGAATGTATTAAAATGTTTTGTGATTGAGCTTTATCTCGCTATTGTTCAAAAATAAAAATGCTTGCATAGGAAAACAATCCTATGCAAGCATTTTTTATTGATTATGAATCTTTTATCTTGCGTAATCGCCGACCATCATCATATAGTTGCCGATTTCTGCGCCGAATTCGGGTGCACCGTCCATGATAAGCTTGCCTGTCTTTGTGAACTCAAGCATATCTGCAGTGCCCATAAGAATACCGAGTGCGCTGTCAAGGCTGTCGAATCTCATGGTGAAGAAGGGAAGAGCACGCTTATAAACGCCTCTGCCTGCCTTTGACTTACCTGCCTTGATACGGATATATGCCGAAATATCGGGATAATCGTTAACAGCCCATGCATAAACTCTGTCGGGGCTCTTGAGAGTCCAGTTATGAATCTGCTCATGACCCTGCTTGTTGAGTGTGCTGATACCGCTTGAAAGCAGATAGAAATAGCACTTAACGAGGAGCTTCTTTGATTCTTCATCCTCGGGTGCTTCAGTTGCTGTAAGAAGCGATGACATCTTGAGGAGAGTCATCATGAATGCCATGAAAACGGCAGGCTTCTTTGCAACGCCCTTCATTGCGGGAAGGGTTGAGGGGCCGATTTTTCCTTTGAAAAATGCGTTCATTGTTTCAATGTTCTTGAATTCAAGTTCAAGATGAGCATTGTCTGCAACCTTATTTGTATGGCAATCCCATTCGCCGCAGTTAACAACAAAATGAGTTGCAACCTTGCCTTCGGGAGCCTCGGGGTCTTTTGCGCTTACCTGGATAACAGCATGAGCATGCTCGAATTTCGTTGCAAGCTTGGGGTCATCCATGGCAATTGTTTTAATAAGGGGAAGAACCGCACAAAGGAAAATTTTATTAGTAAGTATATCTTCTCTCGAAGCCATATAAATCATTCCTTTCTGTTTGCTGATTTGAGATTATTTTTGCTTTCGCAGTAAGAGAAGTGTATTTCTATACACGACCGAGCGAGAAAGTTAAAAGAACTCAAATCAAGCTTCGTCGTCCCAGTCGTCGTCGAGTTCAAAGTCCTTACCCATAACTTCACGAACAGCAGCAATGATACCGTTCTGGTCAATGCCGAGTGATGACATGATGTCTTCGTGGAGACCGATGGGAGCGAACTTATCGGGGATACCGAGCTGCTTGAATGCGCAACCCTTACCTGCTTCAACGATAACTTCTGCAACTGCAGAACCGAGACCGCCAACGATATTGTGGTCTTCAGCGGTGATGATGCGGCGTGTTTCCATAACTGCCTTAACAATAGCTTCCTTGTCGATAGGCTTGATGGTGTGCATATTGAGAACTCTTACCTTAAGGCCGTCGTTTGTTTCAAGGAACTTTGCAGCCTGATATGCCTGGAATACGCATGAACCGCAAGCAATGATTGTGATATCCGAACCTTCGTTGATTGTTACAGCCTTACCGACTTCGAAGCCGTAATCGCTGTTTTCATAAAGAACACGGTCAAAGCCTCTGTTGATACGGATGTAGTAAGGTCCGAAATTATCGTATGCAGCGTGAACTGCATTGTATGTTTCGATACCGTCTGCAGGGCAGATAACGGTGAGGTTGGGGATTGAACGTGCAACAGCCATATCGCAGATAGCATGGTGAGTTGAACCTGCCTGACCGAAGGATGTACCTGCGTGAGTTGCGATAATCTTTGCATTAACGTTCTGATAGCAGATGTCGGTGTGAAGCTGGTCAGCACTTCTGAGAGAAGCAAAAACCGAGAAGGTTGAAAGGAAAGGAACAAGACCTGCTCTTGCCATACCTGCAGCCATACCGAACATGTTCTGTTCTGCAATACCTACGTTGAAATATCTGTCGGGGAATTTTTCACCGAACATACCGATTTTTGTTGATTTACCAAGGTCGGCTGTGAGAGCAACAACCTCAGGATGCTTTTCGCCAAGCTCACAGAGAGCCTTACCGTAAATTTCAGCTGTTGAGAAAGCTGTCGATTCGGTAGCGGTATATGTAAGTCCTCCTGCCATGATCAGATGCCCTCCTTTTCTGCACGAGCAACACGCTCTGCATAATATTTTTCAAGACTTGCCTTTGCAAGCTCATATTTTTCGTCATTAAGTGCACCGTAGTGCCACTTGTAGTCGCCTGCCATGTAGTCAACGCCGCAACCCTTGATTGTGTCAGCGATAATCATGCAGGGCTTACCCTTTGTTGCAAGAGCTGTATCGATAGCATCTGCAAGAGCGTTCATGTTGTGACCGTCAACTTCAATAACTTCGAAGCCGAATGAACGCCACTTGTCTGCAAGGGGTTCAAGCTTCATAACTTCTTCTGTGGGGCCGTCAATCATGCACTTGTTACGGTCAACGAAAGAAATGAGGTTGTCTGCCTTGAAATGAGCAGCAGCCATACCTGCTTCCCAGTTTGAACCTTCGTCGCATTCGCCGTCGCCGAGGATACAGAATGTCTTGTAATCCTTGCCGAGAACCTTTGCTGCAAGAGCAGTACCGAGAGCGATTGAAAGGCCGTGACCGAGTGAACCTGTTGAAGCGTCAACGCCCTTAACCTTATTTGAGTCAAGGTGGATACCCATTGTTGAGTTTGAAAGGTTGAAAGTCTTAAGCTTTTCTTTATCGTCAAAACCTACGTGGCAAACAAGGCTTGCAAGAGCAACACCTGCGTGACCCTTACTGAGGATGAAGCGGTCTCTGTCTTCCCACTGGGGATTTGCAACGTCATATTTCATGTACTTGTAGTAGAGAATGGCGAGCATATCCATAACGCTCAGACCACCGCCGATGTGAGCCGAACCTGCCCAGAAGGTTGTGTCGAGGCAAAGCTTACGGAGCTCGTGAGCCTGCTTTTCAAGCTCGAGCCATTCCTGCTTGGTTAATGCCATAGTGAATTCCTCCTAAATTTATATTGTGAATCAGCCGAGTTCGGGATGATTCTTTCTTACTGCTTTGAATGCATCTTCTGCAACTTCGATTGTGAACTTGATATCCTCATCGGAAAGAGCTGCATTGATGAAGTGGTTGTGGTGGTTGGTCATATAAACGCCTCTCTTAACAACCTCTGCAATCCATTCCTGATGAAGCATGAGTGAATCGTCATCCTTGAGCATGAGATAGAAGAGTGCGGGTTCACCCGAAACCTTAAGATTGAATCCGTTGTTTGCAGCTGCAGCCTTAAGACCGTCGCAGAGCATTGTACCCTTATCAAGGCAAATCTTGGGAAGGTCAATCTTCTTCATCTTTTCGATACAAGCGATAGCCGCCGCAAAGGGAACTGCGCTCATCCAATAGCTGCCTGTGTATGAAAGACCGCTGATTGAGCTCTTGAGCCAATCCTTACCGCAAAGAGCTGAAACGTTCCAACCGTTTGCAAGAGCTTTACAGAAGCAGATAAGGTCAGCTTCGAAGCCGTAATGATGGTCTGAACCTGCAAGGTCAAGTCTGAAACCGCAACGAACGTCGTCTACGATAAGAACGATGCCCTTGTCTGTGCAGAGCTTGCGAACCTTCTGCCAATATCCTTCTGCGGGAAGAACGTTATCAAGGAAGTTACCGTGCATATAGGGAGTTGAAATGAAAGCAGCGATTTCGCCTTCGTTTTCTGCAACAACTCTTTCAAGCTGTTCAAAATCGTTCCAGTCAACATAGAGGTTGTTGGCAACATCCTCGGGAATAAC